>DATLHT010000077.1:0-8325 GCA_035539795.1 Burkholderiaceae bacterium | reverse complement strand
GTTCACCAGCGACACTGCCTCGCGCGATGCCACGTCCGGCAGGCACAGGAAGGCGACATCGGCGGCATTCAGGAAGCGGCCGCGCTCGGCCGGGTCCTTGCGTTTGTCGTCGTCGATACGCAGCAGCTCCACGTCGGAGCGGGCGGACAGATAGTCGAGCAGGCGCAGGCCGGTCGTGCCTTCCTGCCCATCGACAAAAACCTTGGTCGTCATGAACTTCTCGCTGTGAAGAAAAGACACGATCAGAATGCAGCCCATCGCTGGCTGGAAGCCGCGCCGTACCTGACGGTACGGCCGGTCTCATTCTGATCGCGTCTCCGGTGCCGGTCGGGGATGCCGGCCCTGTGCTGCGATTTTACCGCAGCACCGTGACAGGTGCGAGGCGAGGCCTCAGCGCAGGGCCTTGCCCGCCATGCGCAGGATATCGTCGAGGGCGTTGCCGTCGCCATTCAGGTCGAGCATGCTGCCGAGGCCGCCGAGTGCCCCTGCGCCACCTGCGCCGCCGGCTTGGGCCTGAGGCTGACCTGCCCCGCCGCCGAGCATGCCGCCCAGCACACTGCCGAGTCCGCCAGGCAGGCCACCACCCCCGGCTCCGCCGCCCAGAACGCCACCGAGCAGGTCGCCCAGGCCGCCGCCCTGTGCCGTCGCGCCGTCCTCCACACTACCGCGCTGGCGTGTCATATAGCCCATCACCAGCATGGCGAGCATGGGCAGCATCTTTTTCAGCAGCGACGCATCCAGGCCGGACTGCGCTGCCGCGCTTTCGGCCACGGTCCGGCTCACATCCTTGGAGCCGAAGATCTGGCCGAGGATGTCATTGCCCGGCGAGACGTCGGTCGGCTGGGCGCCGAGCACCTGCTCGAGCAAGCCGCCGCCGCCTGCCTGGCCGAGCATGCCGAGCACGTCCTCGAGTCCGGCAGGCTGTGCCTGTGCCTGTTTCTTCACACCGCCGAGAATGGCGGGCAGCAAGGCGTCCGCCCCGCGCGCGACCTCGCTTTCGTCGACGCCGAGTTCGTTGGCCATGGACTGGAGGCCGCCGATCTGGCCCAGCAAGTCGGTGATCTGCATGATGTGTGCTCCGGAGATTGGGGAGGCGTGCCGCGTGCGGGCACGCTCACAGTATAGTCAGGCGTGATGACGGCCGGTGGCCAGTCGCTCAGGGCTTGTATGCGTAGTCGATGGTCAGTGGCGCATGATCGCTGAACTTCACATCCTTGTAGATCGAGCAGGCTTTGGCGGTCTGCGCGATGCCGGGCGTGGTCAGGTGGTAGTCGATACGCCAGCCCACGTTCTTGGCGTAGGCCTGGCCGCGGTTGCTCCACCAGGTGTACTGCTCGGGGCGCGGGTCGAGCACGCGGAACACGTCCACGTAGCCGTGGTTGTCGAACAGATCGGTAAGCCACGCGCGCTCTTCGGGCAGGAAGCCGGAGTTCTTGAGGTTGCCCTTCCAGTTCTTGATGTCGATCTCGCGGTGAGCGATGTTGACGTCGCCGCACAGCACGATCTCGCGCCCGGCGGCCTTGAGCTGTGCGAGGTGCGGCAGGAACACGTCCATGAAGCGGAATTTGGCCTGCTGGCGCTCCTCGGAGCTGGAGCCGGAGGGCACGTAGACCGAGATCACCGCGAGATTGCCGAAGCGCGCCTCGACATAGCGGCCCTCGTCATCGAACTCGCTGTTGCCGAAGCCGATGATTACCTCATCGGGCTCGCGCCGGCTGTACAAGCCCGCGCCGCTGTAGCCTTTCTTGGCGGCGTAGCTGAAAAAGCCGTGGTAGCCGTGCGGCGTGAGAAACTCGGGGGTCATGTCCGCCGCCTGCGCCTTCAGTTCCTGCACGCAGACGATATCGGCGTTCTGTTGCCCCATCCAGTCGAAGAAGCCTTTGCGGCTGGCGGAGCGGATGCCGTTGAGGTTGGCGCTGATAATCCGTAACATCTCGGGAATTCTGCAAAAGGGAATCGAAATGACGCAAGACAATCTGCGCCACGCTTTTATTCAGTTCGCGCTGGACGCGGGCGTCCTGTCGTTCGGCGAGTTCGTCACCAAGGCTGGACGCACCTCCCCGTACTTCTTCAATGCGGGCCTGTTCAACCAGGGCGCGATGCTCGGGCAGGTCGCCCAATTCTATGCGAAAACGCTGCTGGCCTCGGGTGTCGAGTTCGACATGCTGTTCGGCCCGGCCTACAAGGGCATCACGCTGGCCTCGGCCACGGCGGTGGCACTGGCAGGCATGGGACGTGACGTGCCGTTCGCCTACAACCGCAAGGAAGCCAAGGACCACGGCGAAGGCGGCACTATCGTCGGCGCCAAGCTGCAGGGTCGTGTGGTGATCATCGACGACGTGATCTCGGCTGGTACCTCGGTGCGCGAGTCGGTGCAGATGATCCGCGCCGCGGGCGCGACGCCGGCCGCGGTGCTGATCGCGCTGGACCGCATGGAGCGCAGCGGTAACGCCGAGCAGGTTGGCGAACATTCGGCCGTGCAGGATGTGCAGCGCGAATTCGGCATGCCGGTGGTGTCGATCGCCAGCCTGGCGGACCTGCTGCAGTATCTGGATGCCTCGCAGAATCCTTCGCTGGCCCAGCATCGCGCGGCCGTCAGCGCATACCGCGAGCGCTACGGCGTCGACGCGCAAGCCTGAAGCGGATGTCGATTTGGAGCGTGACACGGTCGTGTGTCACACTGCTCTCCTGTGACCTGGCCAGACGTTGCTGCTAAGGCGCTATTCCACTTTGATGTCGGCGAGTCCGGCGACCGGATCGGGGTAGGTCAGTTGCATGCCGGTCATCGTGTGCAACAGGATTTCCGCAATGGCAACATTACGGTGTGATTTCGAATCGGCAGGAATCACGTACCACGGCGCTTCTGGCGTGGCCGTGGCAGCAATGGCCTGTTCGTAGGCCTCGGCATAGGCTTTCCAGTACTGCCGTTCCTCCAGGTCTTTGGGGTCGAATTTCCAGTGCTTCAGCGGATCGGCCAGCCGTTCTTCGAGCCGCTTCTTCTGCTCGTCTTTGGAAATGTGCAGAAAGAACTTCACGACCGTCGTGCCGTTCTCCGCCAGCAGTTCCTCGAAGTCATTGATCTGACGGTAGCGCCGCGTGCAGGTCTTGGCATCGATCCAGCCGTGCACGCGCGTAATCAGCACGTCTTCGTAGTGGCTGCGGTTGAAGATGACGATCTCGCCGGCGGCCGGCACCTGCAGGTGCACGCGCCACAGATAGTCGCGCGCCAGTTCATTCGCGGTCGGCGCCTTGAAACTGACGGCGCGCAAGCCGAGTGGGTCGAAGGCGCGGAATACGCCGCGTACCGTGCCATCCTTGCCACTCGTGTCCATGCCTTGCAGTACGATCAGCAGCCGCTTGCTGCGCATGGCGTAGAGCTTGTCCTGCAGCAGGTCGAGCTCTACCGATAGTGCATCGACGCGCTCCTTGTCTCCGGCCTTGCTGCCGGTCGTGCAGGGTTTTGCGGCCGGATCGAAATCGGCCAGCCGGAAATTCTTGCCCGAGGTGATGCGCAGCGAATCGATGGACATGGCGGCTCCCTGGATGGCGGCCAGCCGGGTCAGGCCGGCAGGTTCAAGCTGTCGAGATCGATGGTGCCTTCGTACACCGTCACCGCCGGGCCGGTCATGCGCACCGAGTCGGTGGCGCTGCCCCAGGCGATGGTCAGCCAGCCGCCGTGCGTCTTCACGCGGACCGGCGTATCGAGCAGGTTGCGGCGGATGCCCGCGACCACGGCTGCGCAGGCGCCGGTCCCACACGCCAGCGTTTCGCCGGCGCCGCGTTCGAACACGCGCAGGTGGATGGTGTTGCGGTCGATGATCTGCATGTAGCCGGCGTTGACACGCTTGGGGAAGGACGGGTGATGCTCGACCAGCGGTCCTTCCTCGTGTACTGGAAAGGCTTCGACATCGTCCACGACCTGCACCGCATGCGGGTTGCCCATCGACACAGCCGAGATCCAGCGCGTCTGGCCAGCGATATCGAGACCGTACAGCGTGTCTTCGCTTTCTACACGTGTCGGCAAGGTGCCTGGCAGGAACGGCACCTGTGCCGGATCAAGAATCGGTGCGCCCATGTCCACGGTGACTTCGCCGTCATCCTGGAGGGTCAGCGTGATGATGCCGTGCTGCACTTCCACGCGAATCGAACGCTTGTTGGTCAGGCCGCGCTCGCTGACGAAGCGCACGAAACAGCGCGCACCGTTGCCGCAATGCTCGACTTCGCCGCCGTCGTTGTTGAAGATACGGTAGCGGAAATCAGCGTCCGGACGCGTGCTGCGTTCGACGATCAGGATCTGGTCGGCGCCGATGCCGAAGTGACGGTCGGCGAGCGCCTGCCATTGCGCGGGGCTCAGGTCGAGCGGCGCAGTGGTGGCGTCGAGTACGATGAAATCGTTGCCGGCGCCGTGCATTTTGGTGAAGTGGAGTTTCATCCCGCGATTGTAGCGGCTTGGAGGGGTTTGCGCCGTGGCGCGCGTTGGGAATGTGTCAGCACGGTTTCCCCGGGCGGCGGGCGCATGGACGGGCATCGCATGCAGCTGTCTCGCCCGTGGGCTGCTGACTGGCCGACGGATGGCTTCAGTACGGGTTCGGTTCGCCTTCGGGGCGGGTCTTGAAACGCTTGTGGACCCAATAGTACTCGGCAATGCGGGGCCGGATGACCGATTCGAAGAAGGCGTTCATCCGGCGCGTATCGGCCACCACATCGTCGGTCGGGAAGTCCGTTTCGGGTGGCAGCAGATGTACGCAATACCCTTGATAGTCGGGCAGCATCTCGGTGTACGCGAAAATCACTTTGGCGTGGGTCAGGCGCGCGAGCCGTGACACGGCTGCAAGCGAAGCCGCGGGAACGCCGAAGAACGGCACGAACACCGATTCGCGTGCGCCAAAATCCATATCGGCAATCAGCTGCATCACCTCGCCCTTGCGGATCAGTCGCACCACGTCGCGCGTGTTCTGCGTGCGCGCGATCATGTTGCCGCCGAAGCGGCCGCGCCAACGCTTCATATGCGCGTCGAACAGCCGGTTCGACTGGGTGGTGTAGAGCGAGTTGCCGGGAATGGCGTTGTCCTGCAGATGTTGTGTTACCCGAATGCCGCCTGCTTCCACGCCGGCCAGATGCAGTGTCACGACAATATGCGGCGTGCCATGCAGGGCCACCAGGTTCGCCTGGTCGTCGATCCGTACCCAGCGCCGCATCTGTGCGCCGCTGCCGCACCAGAAGATGCCGCGCTCGGCAAAGCTGCGCAGCACCATGCGGAAAGTCTCGCGTGCCAGTGCTTCCCGTTCGGCCTCGGATTTCTCCGGAAAGCACAGGCGCAGATTGGTCTGCACGACGCGCTTGCGACGGCTCGGGATGCGGTACAGCAGGCTGCCGAGCGCTTCGCCAAAGCGGGCCACGAAGCCATACGGCAAGTAGCTCAAGGCATGCAGCAGGCCGATGCCGAGCCAGGTGAACAGGCGGCCGATCATGCGCCCGTTCCTGCGGTCGATTCCGTGACCGGGGGTGGCGGCGCGCCGTCCGGGTGCTTGTAGCGGTTGTAGCCCCACAGGTACTGCGTCGGCAGTTGCCGCACCATCTGTTCGAGCGTGGCGTTCAACACCGTGTTGGCGGCGGAGGCGTCGTCTGGCAGCGGCGTGGGCACCGGTATGGTGTGCACACGGTAACCTTGGCCGCGCGGCAGGCGTTCGGCGCAGATCAGCACGATCGGCGCGCCGGTCAGCTGATGCAGCTTGTGTACCAGCGTCATCGTATAGGCCGGGCGGCCGAAGAACGGCGCCCATGCGCCTTCGCCACCTGTCGGCGTCTGGTCGGGCAGGATGCCGGTCACGCCGCCACGCTTGAGCTGCTTGACCACCATGCGCACGCCGCGTGCTTCGGCCGGGGCCATGGTGACGTTGGGGCGCGTGCGCATGCGCTCGATCCACTCGCGCAGGGCCGGCTTATGCGGCGGCTTGTACATGGCCACGAGCGGATGGCGCGTGGCGATGATCGGTGGCAGCGCTTCGAAGCAGCCGAGATGGGGCGTCAGCAAGATCAGGCCGCGGCCTTGCGCGAGCGTTGCGTCCATGGTGGGGAACAGGGCGCCGCTATCGATCTGCAGTCCGGCCAGTGGATTGCGCCGCATCCAGAAGTACGGCATCTCGAACATCATGCGGCCGGCCGCGCGCGCCGCTGCATGGCGCATGGCTGGCGTGGCGTGCGGCAGCGCGCGCTGCAGGTTGTCGCGTAGCAGGCGGCTGTAGCGGCCGGGGACCTGTGCGCCGACCCAGCCCAGCATGCCGCCGAGCGCCTGGAGGACGCGCAGCGGAAAACGGGAAAGCAGCCAGAAGAGAGCGGTCATGTCGGGGGCGGCAGGAATGCGGTGGGCAGCATGGGGCGACCCGGGAGCGCACCGTGCGATGCCCCTCGGGAGAGGGTCCCTCGCAGGCGACGGGGCGCCCTGCAGCGTCAGCGTCAAGTGGCGTATAATAACGCGATCGCCGAGTTAAATGACAACTTGCGGGGCGATTCGGGCACATGGCATGCACATGGGTCCGACAACAATTCCGCTAAAGCGTCGCCACGTTCCAGTAACGGGCACGCAGATGCCAACCTGGAGAGCAACTGTGGCAAACGATTTTCTCTTTACGTCGGAATCGGTCTCCGAAGGACACCCGGACAAGGTGGCCGACCAGATCTCCGATGCCATCCTCGACGCCATCTTCGAACAGGACCCGCGCAGCCGCGTGGCCGCGGAGACGCTGTGCAATACCGGCCTGGTGGTGCTGGCTGGCGAGATCACCACGAACGCGCATGTCGACTATATCCAGGTCGCGCGCGACACCATCCAGCGCATCGGCTACGACAACACCGAATACGGCATCGACCACAAGGGCTGCGCCGTCATGGTCTGCTATGACAAGCAGTCCAACGACATCGCCCAGGGTGTGGATCAGGCCAGCGACGACCACCTGAACACCGGCGCTGGCGACCAAGGCCTGATGTTCGGCTATGCCTGCGACGAAACGCCTGAGCTGATGCCCGCGCCGATCTACTACGCTCACCGTCTGGTGGAGCGCCAGGCGCAACTGCGCAAGGATGGCCGCCTGCCGTTCCTGCGTCCGGATGCCAAGAGCCAGGTGACGATGCGTTATGTCGATGGCAAGCCGCACAGCATTGACACCGTGGTGCTGTCGACGCAGCACCATCCCGACCAGAGCGAGACGCCAACCAAGATGAAGTCTAGCTTCATCGAGGCGGTGATCGAGGAAATCATTAAACCGGTCCTGCCGAAGGAATGGCTCAAGGAAACCAAGTACCTGATCAACCCGACCGGCCGCTTCGTCATCGGCGGCCCGCAGGGCGACTGCGGCCTGACCGGGCGCAAGATCATCGTCGACACCTATGGCGGCGCCTGCCCGCACGGTGGCGGCGCGTTCTCGGGCAAGGATCCGACCAAGGTGGACCGTTCGGCAGCCTACGCTGCGCGCTACGTCGCCAAAAACATCGTTGCCGCCGGCCTGGCACGCCAATGCCAGGTGCAGGTGGCATACGCCATCGGCGTGGCTCAGCCGATGAACATCACCGTGTACACCGAAGGCACGGGCGTGATCCCGGACGACCAGATCGCCGCGCTGGTGCGCGAGCATTTTGACCTGCGTCCGAAGGGCATCATCCAGATGCTGGACCTGCTGCGTCCGATCTACCAGAAGACCGCCGCCTACGGCCACTTCGGCCGCGAGGAGCCGGAATTCACGTGGGAAGCCACGGACAAGGCGGACGCATTGCGCGCAGCAGCCAAACGCTGAGCATAACGCAGATCTGCGGTACCTCGGTACCATCGAAACGGCAACCTGTGGGTTGCCGTTTTTTTTTCGATGGGCTGCTACAGTGGAAAACTGTCTTCGAGCAGTCGTTGCGCAAGCTTTGGCGGCACATTGGCGAGCGTCCCGAAGACCCGGCCATGCAGCGGCTTGAAACGGCTGCGCACGAACAGGTCCGCGACCGAGCGCACGCTATAGCGCACCATCAGCGCGCCCTGCGCCGTCAGCACGAGCAGCTGCGCCACGCGGCGTGCCTCGGCTTCGAGCGTGTCGGCAGGCTGTTGCAGCAGCGTCTGCAATTCCCCGAGCCGTCCGCGGATGCGCGCATCGCCATCCGCCAGTGCGGCAATGCTTTGCAGCAGGCGCGCTGCGCTCTCTGGTGATTTCTGGATGGCGCGCAGTACGTCGAGGCACATGATGTTGCCCGACCCTTCCCAGATCGAATTGACCGGCGCTTCGCGATATAGCCGCGCCAGCGGGCCTTCCTCCACATAGCCGTTGCCGCCCCACACTTCCATGG
>DATLHT010000076.1:0-2390 GCA_035539795.1 Burkholderiaceae bacterium | reverse complement strand
TCGCTACGTCGTCGGGACCGAGGGCACGGCCGAGCCCTGTTGTCAGCGCGACTTTGCCGTCATAGCGCGCGACTTCGTCAGCGTGAGCCACAATCCATCTCCTTCATTTTCGACCCGTACGCTCTCGTCCGGTCTCTGTGCCATCTTGTCTGAACGTTTACGCGCGTGGAAGACAGAGCATGATCGCGAGAGGGGCGCAACGACCAGAATCGGTGGCCGCAGGGTATCACACACGCAATATTGAAACTGGTGATGGGATCATGTCAGCCGATCGGCGAACGACCCTTCCGAAATTTTTCGTCTGCGATTTAGGAGGCCTGTGCGCGGATAGCATAGCGCTCTGAAAAGCCCTGCATTCTGGTCAGTTATCGATTTGCCTCTGCGCGCCACGCCATTGGGCATGGTCGTGCGAATTTATACGCCGCAGTGGCAAGAATGTTCCTGGTGCGTTTGAGGTTGTGATCGGCGGTGAGGTGGACTTGGGCGGCGGCTATGGCGTGATCTCGGATCGATCTTGCTCTATCGCATGGCCTGTCGTTATTGCGTGTCAGTCCACGGCGAATAGAAAAGCAATGTAACCCGGCAACGGAAACGTCCAAGCCCTTGTACGCCAGCGCCAAACGGACGTTCTCGAAGGTGATGTCCCTGCGCTTCTCCCAAATGGCTAGAATGTCCGCTGTCCGCTGTCCGCTCTTGCTCTGGCGCGAGGCGCTCCCCCTTGTCAGGGACGCCGCTTCAGCAAGACCTTGCGATCGACCTGGGCAACGATTTCCCGGTTCTGGTTCACGCCGAAGTGGCGGTACTGGATGATGCCGGCGTCCGGACGGTCCGAGTCTGCCTTTTCCAGCACCTCGGTGTAGGCGTACAACGTATCGCCATGGAAAACCGACTTGGTAAGCCGAATGTTGTCCAACTCCAGTTCCGCAATTGCATTCTCGCAGCAGTCCTGGGATGCGAGGCCGAGGACGAGCGAGAAATTGACGCCACCATAAGACAGAACCTGGCCGAACCTGGACTTCGCCATCTTGTCATCGTTGAAATGGGAGTCGGCGCTGTTCATCACCAGGTTGGTGATCAGGACATTCTCGAGGTTGGTAACCGTTTTGCCCCGAGCGTGGCGAATGACCTGACCTACTTCGAAATCCTCGAAATAATTGTTCGCTCCGGTCAAGCTTTGATCATCACTCATTGAACATCCCCTCCGCGGCGGCGCACAAGGTTGGAGCGGCGGAAGCTCACCAACAGTTCGCCGGTCTCGTCACGCCCTTCCGTCTGCCAGGTGACGATCCCGAATTCCGGATTGCTGCCGGACACCCGCTTCTCGACGGTGGTGCTGCTGGCGATCAGCGTCACGCCCGGATAGGCCGTGCGGTGGTAGACGAGATCATAGACCCCGAGGAACGGTCCGCCGGCCTCGCTGCAGTCTTCGACGCTGAGGCCGAGCGCGACGTTGAAAACAAGCTGGGGATTGAGGACGATGTCCGGGTGTCCCTGCGCCTTGGCGTACGCCCTGTTGAAATAGAGTGGAACGAAACTCAGGGTCAGCGTGCTGAACAGCGCATTGTCGCTTTCCAGAATGGTTCGGCCCCAGTGGTGCGAAAATTTCTGCCCGACGAAGAAGTCTTCGTAGAGATTTCCTTTCGGCCATAGGACGGCCCTCTCGATTATGTCGTCGGTCATGGTCTTGCGGCCTTGATGTCGTAATTGATTGGATTCTTAGATCGGACCGGCTCGACGGCCGGTGCGTTCGTCGCGTCGATGGTTCATCAGAGACGGATGGTGATGCACTTCAGCTGCGTATAGTGGTGCAGTGCCTCGACACCCTTTTCCCGGCCATATCCGCTCTGCTTGTAGCCGCCCATCGGCGTCTCGATGCCGCCGGCCTGATATTCGTTGATGAAAATCTGCCCGGCTTCGAGCCTGGCCGCAACGCGATGCGCGCTGGCAAGGTCCTTCGTCCAGATACCGGCACCCAGGCCATATTCCGAGTCATTGGCGATCCTGACGGCGTCGTCTTCGTCCGTGAAGGAAATGACCGACAGCACCGGCCCGAATATCTCTTCATGGGCGATCCTCATATCCTGGTTCACGCCGGTGAAAACGGTGGGCCGGATATACCATCCGCCGTTGCTTTCCTCGGGCGACAGGGCCTCGCCGCCGGTGGCAATGGTCGCACCTTCGGCAACCCCGATATCGAAGAAGGACTTCACCTTCTCGAACTGGGCCTTCGTGGTGATCGCGCCGACGAAGGCGTCGTCCTGCGGCCCGACCTTCACCGCCTTGACCTCGGCGACGAGGCGCTTGACGAATTCGTCGTGGATCGATTGCTGGACGAGCAGTCGCGTGCCGGCGATGCAGATTTGGCCGGCATTGAGGGTGAAGGCCCGCAC
>DATLHT010000075.1:0-14976 GCA_035539795.1 Burkholderiaceae bacterium | reverse complement strand
CCAAATTGCTAAGGCGTATGCGGGTCTCTGTCCACGATATCGACATGGCGGTGATGCCGTTTATGGTTGGCCACCCACTGCACCACTGAGTCTTGGCAGAGCAGCGTACCAAGGAGCGCGAGCGTGGCGCGAACAAACCGGCTGGTCGTGAACGTCCGGTGCGTGAAGTACATGTGATAGCCTGTGTTGGCACCAAGCGCCGTCGCGGCGAACGCCACCGGAAGTGCGTAAAGGGCATCCCAAGGCGAAAGAATCCGTTCGTGTACCGCAATTGCCGAACCGATCACTACCAGGATACTTGTCAACGTGAAGTACGCTAAACGCTGCAGATAGGGTAATCCGCGCAGGATAATCACTTCCCCTTGGTCGAACGTGGTGGATGTCATGACCGAACTTTCAAGAATAAAGTGATCAAGAAGGCGCTTACAGCGATGAGGGACAGCGCCGAAGCGAAAATCTGCAGGCAATAGACCAGCACGACGCTTGTTTGCGTACGGTCGTCATCCCAAGCTTTGTTGAGCCAGCCGCTAAGCGTGCAAGCAAGAAAAAAGCAGTAGGCAGCTGCACTAAAGGGCACCAGGGTAAAAGTTGCATCAGCGCCGAATAGCCGCTCCAGTGCCACCGAAAGCGCAATAACTGATACGCCGCCGACACACGTCGAAAGGTGTGCCACGCGCCAGAGTTCGGTTCTTTTTAAGTTCCTGCGGCGTTTGCTAAGTCCATGGGGGATGCCGAGCACTGTGCCGGCGCAGAATAACAAGACGCCCAGAAGCGGGAACAGTCCGCCTGACGGCGTGAAAATCGCAGTACTCATTCCGCTATGATCAACTGCTTTGCTGGCTTGCATAGAGGTACAGCCACTACGCCTGCCAAGAGGCATGCAAAAAAAGCACGAACAAATTGAAGCCCTGCTGGGTATAGAAGGACTACGCGCTGCCCGGGCATAATATGCCGCCTGATAATAACGGCCAGCTCATGCGCGTCGGCCACCAGTTGCTCATAAGTCAAGCAGATCTCTTCATGATCATTTGGGAGATACCTATACCCGATGCGATCTGAACTTTCGCGTGCCCTCTGCTCCAAAAGCTTGGTGAAGTTCATATGAATCCTAGTTGCATATTTGAAAGGCTCATCAGCAGATGGACGCATGACAAACCCAATGGATCAATCCAAGTTGCCGAATCAACCTAAATAAAGCGTAGTCGTCCATTGACCTCCCATTCTCTTCAAGGGAGATGTCTAAGAAGCAGTGATGATTTCGTCTATGCCGAGCGACGCTCTTAGCGTACGGCCTGATGGCAGCTGCTGTTCGTTGCTAGCTGCTTAGTAATGAGCTTGCCCTGCACGTTGATCTTTGCTCCACAGGGAACCGAATAGATTCGGGGAGTCAGCTTGCAAGAGAGGTAATGGGTGGTCTTGTTGTTCCGTCACCTTCAGGATTTCTCGAAGAGCAGATGCAGTTGTACGGCTGGTGCCACGCGATATCTCTTTCACTCTATATCGCCACTATGTGGCGATCGTATGATTGGAAATTTTCCGAAAAGGACCTTCTATAGATCCCTCTCCTCGGGAAATATGGTCTGCAACAGCGCAAGATTATTGGAGCTATTTGAGTGCACGACTGCGTGTCAACAGCGCTATAGCTCGGCCAGCTTGCGCGGGAAAATTGGTGGGACAGGCATCATTTGATGGAATGCACTGGTTCATCCACTCACCCATGCAGAACATTGAAGCACGACTTCCGGTGCAGGTGCTGCATCTGTGCGAGTTGAGATACAGCGTAGCGACGCTTGAGAGAGGTGTGCGACAGAAATGGGTGTCGCGTTAATCTAAATTCAAAAACTAAGCAGGCGTAATATGCCATGCAACATCGATGTCGTAGCGTGGTTGTGCGTGAAGACCAGTCCAGTGCGATCCTCATACTGTGATCGGGCATTTACGCGGTGCTAGTACTGAAGCCGAGTTCTCACTCTCTCAGCAATATCATCGAATTCCAATTAACCCTGGTCACGCAGGATCTAAAAAATCTGCTTATCGATGTATTTCTTCTTTCTGGATTAGTCGCGGAACAGATCGCAAAACAATTCCCGCAGCCACTTGTTGGCCGGATCCTCATGGAACCGTTCGTGCCAGTACTGGCGGATGGCATATACCGGCATCTTCAGCGGTGGCGTGAGCATCTTGATATTGCCGGCCGGCAGGTAGGACTCGGCCAGCATGGTGGGAATCGTCACCACCAGGTCGGTATTGGCGACGATCAGCGGGATCGCCAGGAAGTGCGTGACATGCAGGGCGATGCGCCGCCGGTAGCCTTTTTCGGCGAGCACACGCTCCACCACATCATGCCCCGTGCCGGGTGCCGAGACGATGGCATGTGCGGCGGCCAGATACTGTTCGAGGCTCAGTGTGTCGCCGATGTCCGGGTGGTCGGTGCGGGCGATGCAGACATAGGAGCGGTTGAACAGCCGCTGTTGGTAATAGCCACTGGTGAGGTCGGGAATGAAGCCGACTGCCAGGTCCATCTCGCCGGATTCGAGCGCATCGCGCATTTCCTTGACCGGCAGTTGCACGGTGCGCACGCTGACATGCGGTGCTACCGTACTCAGCCGCTGTAGCAAGGTTGGCAGAAAGACGCGCTCGCCGATATCGGTCATGACGATGCGGAAGGTGCGTGTCGAGGTCGCAGCATCGAAATGCTTGTCGCGGTTCAGCGTCTGCCGCAGCAATTGCAGCGCGTCGCGGATCGGCTCAGCCAGTTCCATGGCGAAGGGCGTCGGCTCCATGCCCTGCGAGGTACGCACGAACAATGGATCATCGAGCACCTTGCGCAGCTTACCCAGCGCGGTGCTCATGGCTGGCTGGGTCATGCCGATGGCATCCGCCGCGGCCGTCACGTTGCGCGCATTCAGCATGGCCTCGAACGCCACCAGCAGTTTCAGGTCCAGATCACCAATATCCAATTTTGCGTATACCTTAAATCTGATTTATGCGATTTACATATGGTATGCCGGCGACTACATTTTTGCCATAGACATCAAGTGCGGCGGACCAACGTAGCAGTTTGCCAGTCGCGCACAAACAGTCCCCAGGGAGCGTGGTCATGCACTATGCGGTGGTCGTTGTCGGTAGCGGATTGGCAGGGTATTCCGTGGCGCGTGAGTTTCGGAAGCGCAACAAGACGGAATCGCTGGCCGTGCTGACGGCGGACGATGGGCATTTCTATTCCAAGCCCACGCTTTCCGAAGCCTATCGCCTGGGTGCGCCGGTCGAAGAGCTGTCCTCGCGGACTGCCGAAGGCATGGCGGCACAGATCAAGGGCGAGGTCCTGACCGGCACGCACGTGCAGTCGCTCGACCGCGCCGCCCGCACCCTGCATACCAGCCATGGTCCCATCACCTACGACAAGCTCGTGCTTGCACTCGGCGCCGAGCCAGTGCGCCTGCCGCTCGTCGATGATGCACTGGCCGATCATGTGGTGTCAGTCAACGATCTCGATGACTATCGGCGTTTCCGTGCGCTGGCCGAGGGCAAGCGCGACATCGCCATCCTTGGCGCCGGGCTGATCGGCTGCGAGTTCGCCAACGACCTGCTGCATGCAGGCTATCGCGTAAAGGTGCTCGATATCGCGCCGCTGCCACTGAGCCGTCTGCTGCCGCCGGCCAACAGCCAGACGCTGTACGACGCGCTGCAACAGGCTGGCGTCGAATGGCATCTCGGTACCGCAGTGAGGAGCATCGAGCCGCGCACCAACGGCGTCACGCTGCGATGTGCCGATGGCACGGTGCTCGATGCCGATCTGGTGCTGTCCGCCGTCGGCCTGCGACCACGCACGGCGCTGGCCCGCGCCGCCGGTCTCGACGTGGCGCAGGGCATCGTGGTCGATGCCAGCCTGCGTACCAGCGATCCCGCGATCTACGCGCTGGGCGACTGCGCCGAAATCGCCGGCCTGTGGATGCCCTATATCAACCCCATCGGCCCCGCCGCCAAGGCCATCGCCGCGCAGCTCGCGGGCGAGAGCGCCACGGTCAGCTATGGCGCCATGCCGGTGATCGTCAAGACCTCGGTGTGCCCGACCGTCGTGTGTCCGCCGCCTGCCGCCGAAGGCAGCTGGCAGACCTCCACGGACGAGGCGGGCGTGCATTCCCTGTTCCACGACAGTGCCGGCAGCTTGCGTGGCTTTGCGCTGAATGGTGCGTGCGTGGCGCGCGCCAGCGAGCTGGCGCAAGGCATGCCCAAGGTGCTGGGTTAGGGCCTGTCCTCATATGAAACGTACGCGCGCAAGGGAAATTCGGTTCGCAGGGCTAGGCGTGGTCGGCGCCGCCTGGCCGTTCCAGGCAAGCCGGCCGCAACACCGCCATGCGGACCGAATTTCCCTTGCCCTCCGGGTTGATCCAAGCCGGGGCCATCTACTTTGTCGGGCGCCTTGCAAAGGGAGGGCCATTTGCGGCGGCTCCCTTCGCGTATCTGACCCCGGCTTGGGTCAACGCGCGTACGTTTCATATGAGGACAGGCCCTAATGGCGTGTGCCGTGACAACTTCAGCCATCCCCGTACCGTCGTGGTGCGATGAGGCCCGGAGTCATGTGAAGCGGCTTCTGAATCTGAATCAATACAAGGCGCCGGAGCGCCGGTTGTCTACCAAGGAGATGGCGATGAATGACCCCCGCCCGATTACGTTTGTGCGGCAATGGAAAAAAGACGGCTCCTCGCGGATGCCTTACTGGATCTATACCGATCCAGAAGTGTATCGCCGCGAGCAGGAGCGTCTCTTCAATGGCCCGCACTGGAACTATGTGGCCCTCGAGGCGGAAATCCCCAATCCGGGCGACTTCAAGCGCAGCTATGTCGGCGAGCGCTCGGTGATCGTGGTGCGCGACGAGGACGGAAGCGTCAGCGTCGTGGAAAACCGCTGTGCTCACCGTGGCGCGCAGTTCTGCCAGGAGCACAAGGGCAACAAAAAGGAATTTGTCTGCCCGTACCACCAGTGGAACTATGACCTCAAGGGCAACCTGCTTGGCGTGCCGTTCCTGCGTGGCATCAAGGGCAAGGGCGGCATGCCCAAGGATTTCAAGCGCGAGAACCATAGCCTGACGCAGCTCAAGGTGCATGTGCACAACGGCGTCGTGTTCGCCAGCTTCCATCCGGACGTGCCGGACTTTGAAACCTTTCTCGGCCCGACCATGCTCAAGTACTTCGAGCGGGTCTTCGATGGCCGCAAGCTGAAGGTGCTCGGCTACAACCGCCAGCGCGTGCGCGGCAACTGGAAGCTGATCCATGAAAACCTGAAGGACTGCTACCACCCGGGCCTGCTGCATACCTGGTTCGTCAACTTCGGTCTGTGGCGCGCCGACAATGACTCGCTCAACCTGATGGACGATTCGCATGCCCATTCAGCGATGGTCACGGTGCGCAACCAGGGCGGTAAGGGCGAGGCCACGGCCGGCATCAGCAGCTTCCGCGAGCATATGGAACTGAACGATCCGCGCTTCCTCGATGTCGAGACGGAACCGTGGTGGGATGGTCCGACCGCCGTCATCCAGAGCATTTTCCCGAGTGTGATCATGCAGCAGCAGGTGAACTCGCTGGCCGTGCGCCATCTCGTGCCGCGCGGCCCGGGCGCCTTCGATTACATCTGGACGCAGTTCGGCTTCGAGGATGATTCTCCGGAACTGACGCAGCGCCGTCTCCGCCAGGGCAACCTGTTCGGCCACGCTGGTTTCGTGTCGGCTGACGATGCCGAAATCACCGACCTGCTGGAAGCGGGTGCGATGCAGGCGACAGAGAACGACGAAACGCTGTGTGAACTGGGTGGCCACGAGATTGCCGATACCGATACCCACGTGTCGGAAACGCTGATCCGGGGCATGTACCAGTACTACCGCAAAATCATGGAGATCTGAGGATGGATGCAAATACGCGTTTCGCGGTCCAGGACCTGTACAACGACTATGCCGCGTGCGTTGATAACACCAAGTTCGAGGCGTGGCCTGATTTTTTCACGGACGAGTGCATCTACCGCATCGTCTCGCGAGAAAACTACGATGCTGGCTTGCCGTCATCGTCACTGATGCTGGAGAGCCGGGCCATGCTGCTCGACCGCGTGTATGGCATGAATGAAACCATCTATCACGCGCCGTACCTGCAGCGCCATGTGATCAGCGCGCCGCGCATCCACAGCGTCGAAGGCGGTGTGATCCGCGCCGAAGCGAACTATGTGCTGCTGGGCACCAAGCTCGATACGCCCACGGAGGTGTTCAACACCGGACGCTACCTGGACACGATCGTCACCGAGAACGGCAAGCTCAAGTTCAAGGAGCGCGTGTGCGTGTTCGACGGCGATCTGGTGCCGAATTCGATTGTCTATCCGATCTGAGGTGATGCATGACTGATGAAACCCTTGGCCCGGGCTGGGAGCGCGCCGCCGCGCTGGATGACGTGCCGGAAGGCGAAGTCGCCGGCGTGCAGGTCGGTGGCCAGCCGGTGGCGCTGTACAAGGTGGAAGGCGAGCTGTATGCCACGCACGACATCTGTTCGCACGAGCATGCCCATCTTTCCGAAGGCTATCTCGACGGCTGCGAGATCGAATGTCCGCTGCACCAGGCGCGCTTCGACATCCGCACCGGCCAGGCCATGTGCAAGCCGGCTACCGGCCCGGTGGCCGTGTATCCGGTGCGCATCGTGGGTCAGGACATCTTCATCAACCTGACACCCGCCGCCTGATCGTAACGTTCCTCGTGGGGCCCGCCAGTGCTGTATCGGCTGGCGGGTCTTTTTATGGGCGCCGTATACCGGAACGCGCGGGTAGATGGCTGACGGGCGCAGAAAGGACGCTTCGGTTTCCGGGCTTACATCCTTGCAACATTGCGCGCAGAAGATGACGACTGCGAGAGCCGCAAAGCATTACCGATCACCGAGGCCGAACTCAGGCTCATGGCCAGGGCGGCAATCAGCGGCGAGAGCAGCCAGCCCGTCAGCGGATACAGCACGCCTGCCGCGATCGGGATTCCCAGGGTGTTGTAGAGAAAGGCGAACAGCAGGTTCTGCTTCATGTTGCGGACGGTGCTTACCGACAGCCCGCGTGCGATGGAGATGCCACGCAGGTCTCCTTTGACAAGCGTCACCTGTGCGCTATTCATGGCCACATCGGTCCCCGTTCCCATGGCCACGCCTACATCCGCCTTGGCCAGCGCGGGGGCATCGTTGATACCGTCGCCCGCCATTGCCACGATATGCCCCTCGGCCTGCAAGCGCGCGACCAGATCCAGCTTGTCCGCCGGCTTCACTTCGGCATAGACCTCGTCCAGACCGAGGCGCGCACCTACCGCTCTGGCTGTGGTCCAGCCGTCGCCGGTGGCCATGATGACCCGGATGCCGGCATGATGCAGGGCATCCAGCGCTTCGGGTGTGCTGACCTTGATGGGATCGGATACGGCCACCACACCTGCTAGCCTTCCGTCCACCGCCAGGTGCATGACACTGGCGCCCTGCTGCCGCAGTGCCTCGGCGCGCGTGCGCAGGCTTGAGACATCCACTGCTTCCCGATCCATCAATGCCGTATTGCCCAGTGCGAGCCGCTTGCCCTGTACCTCGCCGGTCACGCCGATTCCTGAGGCCGATTCGAACTGGTTGACCTGGTGGAGCGACAGGCCCCGCTGCCGGGCCATGCGCACTATCGCATCCGCCAGCGGGTGTTCGCTGCCCTGATCGAGGCTGGCTGCCAGCTGCAGGATGTCTTCCTCGGAGTGTCCCGGCGCCGCCACCACCTGCTCGAAGGCCGGTTTGCCTTCAGTCAGGGTGCCGGTCTTGTCGACGATCAACGTGTCCACCTTGCGCATGTTCTCGATGGCAGCGGCGTCGCGGAAGAGTACACCTTGCGTCGCCCCGCGCCCCGTGGCGACCATGATGGACATGGGCGTTGCCAACCCTAGGGCACAAGGGCAGGCAATGATGAGCACCGCCACCGCGTTGATCAGGCCAAAGACCCAACTGGGCTCTGGTCCGAAGATGCCCCAGACCACCAAAGTGAGCGCCGCGATTGCCACGACCACCAGCACAAACCGGCCAGCGACGTGGTCGGCCATCCGCTGCATGGGCGCCTTCGAGCGTTGCGCCTGGGCCACCATCTGCACGATCTGCGACAGTACGGTGGCGGAGCCGACCTTTTCCGCCTGCATGACGAGGGCGCCGCTGGTGTTGAGCGTCGCGCCGATCAGCCTTTCGCCGGGGTGCTTGCTCACCGGCAGGGGTTCCCCAGTGAGCATCGATTCATCGACGGCGCTCGAGCCATCCACTACCGTACCGTCCACGGGGATTTTTTCGCCAGGCCGGACGCGCAGCAGGTCTCCGACATGCACGTGGCTCAACGGGACATCCTCCTCCCCACCCTCCGGGCGGATACGTCGCGCTGTCTTGGGGGCGAGACCGAGTAGCGACCGGATCGCTGCCGATGTCCGTGACCGAGCTTTCAGTTCCAGCACCTGGCCCAACAGCGTCAGCGAGATGATCACTGCTGCGGCTTCGAAATACACGCCCACACGCCCCATCGAGATGAACGACGCCGGGAAGATGCTAGGTGCGACCGTGGCGACGACGCTGTAGACGAACGCGGCGCCGGTGCCAAGGCCGATCAGTGTCCACATGTTGGGGCTGCGGTTTGCTACCGACTGCCAGCCTCGTATGAAAAACGGGGCGCCGGCCCACAGCACGATGGGGAGGGACAGGGCCAGTTCGAGCCACGTCCGGACGCCAATATCCAGACCGGGTAACCGGTGTCCGACCATAGCCAGCACGGTTACCGCTATGGTCAGGGGTAAAGTCCACCAGAAACGCCGCTGGAAATCCCGTAGTTCGGGGTCTGTTTCATCCTCCAGCGAAGGCATCAGGGGTTCCAGCGTCATGCCGCACTTGGGGCAGTTGCCAGGATGATCCTGGCGGATCTCCGGGTGCATGGGGCAGGTGTAGAGGGTGCCGGCCGGCTGGGGCGGGGCTGCTATCGCGCCAGCCGACGGTGCGGCTGCTGTGGTGTCGGGAGCGTGTGTGTGGTGATGGCGGCTGTGATCCACGGTTCAGCGTCCGTTTTTTTCTTGAGGGTGCTCATGCCTGGGCTTATGCCCTCCATGCCTATGAAACAGGTGCATCAGCGGGCAGAGCATGAGCAGCAGATACGGCCACCAACCCAGAACATGTCCCCAGTGCTCCCTTAGCAGATAGAACAATGCGATCAGGAGCAATGTCGCCCATGCCAGCGTCAGCGGTCGCCGTGAGGATGCGGGTGGTTCACCTGGATGTTCGGATGAGTGCATTGCATGCTCCGTGTTGAAACGATGATCGAAAGGCCTGCCGCCTATCGCCTCATTTCATTGGCGAATTCGGCATGCTCTCCATCATCATCTGCATCATGACCTGCATCATTTCCATGCGTTTTTCCATCATGGCGTGGCGTTGCATCATATGTTCCATCATCTGCGGTCCCATGCCCGGGGCGGGGCGCGCCGCGCGTCCCGAGGTGGCGGGTGGCGGACTGGCAGCGCTGCCGGGCATTCCCCCGCCGCCCATCATCATGCCTTCGCCCATCGCGCCCATGCCGGCCATCGGCATGTCTTGCATCTGATTCATCACCTGCATGCTGTCCTGCATGGTTTTCCGGTGCTCGGCCATCAATGCCTGCCTTTCCTGCGGCGTTCTGGCAGTGGCGAGCTTGCGGCTCATGTCACGCATCAATCGCAGTTGGCGGTCCATGGCGGGCATTTGCGCCTCTGGCGTGGCGGGCATGGCTTGTGTCGGAGTTCCCTCGGGGTGATGTTGCGTATGCTCGGCCGCGGTTTGTGCGGACGCTGCAAAGGCGGTCGTGGCCATGAGCACGCCCGCGGCCAATGGTTTGAATGATTTCACGGTGCAGTCCTTCGGCAGAGTCCGTCCGCACAGGCGGGTGTGGCGCTGCCGCACGTCCCCATGACGCGTGAGATGCGCCCACGACTGCAATATAGAGTCTGTAAGCAACCGGGAGATGACTGCGGGATTACAAAGTCGTCAGGAAATTGACATCTTCGGAATTCGGGCTGGCGATCTGCTCGTGGTCGGGCAGCTAGCCGCCCCCGCGCCTTAGTCGGCCTTGGAGAGAATGCGCGGCGGACGCGTCAGGATGGGGCAGGCATCGCCTTCGACGACGTCCTCATCCTTTTTCTGCGTGACGGTCACACCGTTGCGCAGAGCGGTCATCTCGGCAATGATCGAGACCGCGATTTCTGGCGGGGTGCGCGCGCCGAGGTGCAGGCCCACCGGGCCGTGCAGCCGCGCAATCTCGTCCGGTGTGAGGTCGAACAGCGCCAGCCGTTCGCGGCGCTTCTGGTTGTTCAAGCGTGAGCCGATAGCGCCGACATAGAACGCCGGCGACTTGAGTGCTTCCAGCAGCGCCATGTCGTCCAGCTTGGGATCGTGCGTGAGCGTGACGATGGCGGTACAGCTGTCGGGTTCGAGCCTCAGGATCAGGTCATCAGGCATTTCGCGCGAGGTCTCGACGCCGCTGACGTCCCAGGTATCCAGATACTCTTCGCGCGGATCGCAGACGATCACCTGGTAATCCAGCGCAGTGGCGATGTCAGCCAGATAGCGCGATACCTGTGCCGCGCCGATGATGACGAGGCGATAACGCGGGCCGTGCTGGGTGATCAGGTGGGTACCGTCGAATACGACGCCTGTGCCGGAGTGGCTCGGGGTGAGCGTGGCGTGGCCGGTGGCGATTTCCACCGAGCGCGTCACCAGTTCGCGGCGTTCGAGCGCAGCGACCAGTTCAGGCAGGCACGATTCTTCGCGCACCGGCTCGAGCAGTACCTGCAGCGTACCGCCGCAGGGCAGGCCGAACTTGTGGGCCTGGTCGCCGCCGACACCGTAGGTGACGAGGTCGGGCGTCAGGTAGTCCAGCTCGCCCTTGCGCATCTGGTCGATGAGATCGTCCTCGATGCAGCCGCCGGAAACCGAGCCCTTGATGTGCCCGTCTCCGCGGATGGCCATCATCGCCCCCACGGGCCGGGGGGCAGAGCCCCAGGTCCGCACCACGGTACCGATCAGAACCTTGTGGCCCGACTGGTGCCAGTGCACGGCGGTCTTCAGTACATCGAGATCAATGCTGTCCATCGCGTCCGGTCTGGTATTGCATCCCTGGCGCATGTCGCCACGCGCCAGGGTGCTTTGCCATTATCCGCCCAAATAGGCCTTGCGTACGTGCGGGTCGTCGATCATGTCCTTGCCGGTGCCGGCCAGGGCCATCGAACCCGATTCGTACAGATAGGCGCGGTCGCACATGTCGAGCGCGGCGTAGGCGTTCTGCTCAACCATCAGCACGGTTGCGCCATCGGCGCGGACCTTGCGGATCACTTCGAAGGTCTTTTCCACGATGTTCGGGGCCAGACCGAGCGAGGGTTCGTCGAACAGCACCAGCTTGGGGCGCGACATCAGCGCGCGGCCGATGGCGAGCATCTGCTGCTCGCCGCCGGACAGCGTGCCGGCGGCCTGCTGGCGACGCTCCTTGAGCTTGGGAAAATCATTGAAGATCTTCTCCATGTCGCTGGCGATGCCTGCCGTATCCTTGCGCCGGTAAGCGCCGATCTCGAGGTTCTCCTGGATGGTCATCTGGGGGAACACGCGGCGACCTTCCGGGCAATGGGCGATACCCATCGACAGGATGCGCTGTGGCGAGGCGTTGGTGATGTCCTCGCCTTCGAACAGGATACGGCCGCTCACCGGCGGCAGCAGCCCGGAAATGGCCTTGAGGGTCGAGGACTTGCCGGCGCCGTTGGCACCAATCACGGTGACCAGTTCGCCCTTGTTGACTTCCAGCGAGACGCTCTTGATCGCCTCGACTTTGCCGTAGCGGCAGACGACGTTTTCAAGCTGCAGCATGTTTCACTCCTTGCCCCAGGTAAGCCTGGATCACCTCGGGGTTTGCCTGGATTTCCGCCGGTGTGC
Organism: Burkholderiaceae bacterium; assembly: GCA_035539795.1. Classification (GTDB taxonomy): domain Bacteria; phylum Pseudomonadota; class Gammaproteobacteria; order Burkholderiales; family Burkholderiaceae; genus Imbroritus. The sequence continues at coordinate 3,013 of DATLHT010000075.1, read as the reverse complement.
CGTTGGCAATGATCTTGCCGTAGTTCAGCACCACGATACGGTCCGAGACACCCATCACCAGCGGCATATCGTGTTCCACCAGCAGGATCGAGATGCCGCGCTTGCGGATCTTGGCCAGCAGGGCCATGAAGTCGGCCGTTTCCGATGGGTTCATACCGGCGGCAGGTTCGTCCAGCAGCAGCATCGACGGGTCGGCGGCGAGCGCCACGGCCACGCCCAGCAGGCGCTGTTCACCATAGGGCAGTGATCCGCCCAACTCGTTCGCGCGATGGGCGATGCCAATGAAGTCCAGGATCTCCCATACCTTCTCGCGCAGCTGGGCCTCTTCGCGCTTCATGCTCGGCAGGGCCAGCAGCGTGGCCCACGACGAGGCGTTGCCGTGGCGGTGCAGGCCGGTCAGCACATTCTCGAACACCGTGTTGGTGGTGAACAGGCTGGTCTTCTGAAACGTGCGCACCAGTCCGGTGCTGGCGATTTCATGCGGCTTCAGCTTGTGCAGCGGAATACCGCGGAAGTGCACCTCGCCCTTGGTGGGGCGCAGGAAGCCGGTCACCACGTTGAAGGCGGTTGTCTTGCCGGCGCCGTTCGGGCCGATCAGACTGAGCAGTTCGCCTTCCTTCACATCGAAGGTCATGTCCGAGATGGCGACCAGACCTCCGAAATGCACAGCCACATGTTCGATCGACAGAATCGCTTTTTTCTGTGTTGCCTGGGTCATGTCTTAATCCCTGGAAAGAGCTTTGGAGGTCAGCATCGCTTCGCTGGCGGCGCCGTTCCAGTTGCTGCCGGTCTTACCGTCGCCGCTGTCCTGGGACGGCGGCTGGGTACGCGTGTGGGTCGGCGCCTTGCCGGTCCTGCGGTACCACCAGTCGACCACGGCGGGCACGATGCCACGCGGCAGGAAGAACACGATCAGGATCATGGCGATGCCATAGACGATCCATTGCACTTCCGGGCCGGCCACGGTCCGCAGACCCACTGGCAGGATGCCGAAGATGATGCCGCCAACGATCGGGCCGGCCAGTGTGCCCTTGCCGCCTGTCACCACCATGATCACCATCGTCACCGTGTAGATGAACAGGAAGATGTCCGGATCGATGATGCGGATGTAGTGGGCGTACAGCGCACCGGCTGCGCCAGCGAGGGCTGCCGACATGACGGCAGCGAACACCAGATAGCGCGTCACGTCGATGCCAATCGAGGTGGCCAGGGATTCGTTCTCACGCAGCGCGATCATGGCGCGGCCCATGCGCGAATGCACGATGCGGCGGATCAGCACATAGGAGAGCAGCGCCAGGGCCAGCACCAGGTAATAGTTCGGGGTCTTGGCCCAGAACGTAGCCTCACCCAGCAGCGGCAGGTTGTAGCCGGCCGGCGGGATGTTGCTCAATGCCAGCGGACCTTGCGTCAGGTCGACCCAGTTCAGGGCCACCAGACGTACCACTTCCGCAAAGCTGACGGTCACGATCACGAAGTATGCGCCACGGATCTTGAACGACAGCTTGCCGACGATGTAGCCACACAGGCCGGCGAGTGCCGTACCGATGAGGATACCGAGAGCCGGATGCGATGGCTCGACGATGATACGGAACTCGTCGCTCCAGAACACCGGAATGTTGAAGCCGAGCGAGGTCAGCGCGCTGGCGTAGGCGCCGATACCAAAGAACGCGATATGGCCCAGGCTCAGCTGACCGGTGTAACCCAGCAGCAGGTTCAGGCTCATGGCACCCACGATGAAGATGCCCGTCGTGATGACGATGTGCAGGTAGTACTGGTCCGTGAGCCATAGTGGCACGGTGAGCAGCACCGCCAGGATAATAATGGTCCAGACGTTTTTCATCCGATTCTCTCCCCGCGTGTTGCGAACAGACCAGTAGGTTTAAACATCAGCACCAGGATGATGAGGATGAACCCCATGGCATCGCGGTAGCCCGACGAGATATAGCCCGAGCCAAGCTCTTCGGCGAAGGCCAGGATGAAGCCGCCGATGGCAGCACCCTGGATATTGCCGAGCCCGCCCAGAATCACGATGGCAAAGGCCTTGAGGGCGGCCATATTGCCCATGGTGGTGGTCACCACGAACACCGGGCCGAGCAGCGCGCCGGCTGCGGTCGCCAGGCCTGAGCCGAGCGCGAAGGTGGCGGTGTAGATGGCATTGACATTGATGCCCATCAGCGAAGCGGTATCGCGGTCCTGGAAGGTCGCGCGCATGGCCTTGCCGAGCGGCGACTTGTGCATCAGCAGGTAAGTTGCCAGGATCAGGCCACCCGCTGCGAACAGCACGAACACGCGCAGCCACGACACGGCGACCGGGCCGATGATGAGCGGTTCGGTGGGGAAGGGCGTGGGGACGGACTTGGCGACACCGCCCCAGATCAGCAGGGCAAAGTTCTGCATGGCGATCCAGCACCCGATCATCACGATCATGGTGGAATCGATGTCCGCGCCGCGCATGCGACGCAGCAGTATCCGTTCGATCATGGCGCCGAGTAGAATGCCCAGCATGATCGAGAGAGCCAACGAAACGAAGAAATTCAATTCAAGCTGCGCGGCAAAGTAGTACGCCATGAAACCGCCAAAGGCATACAGTTCGCCGTGCGTGAAGTTGACGACCTTCATGATCCCGAGGATCAATGTCAGTCCGATCCCGAGGAGGGCATAAGTCCCGCCAAGGATCAGCGCATTTGCAATGTGCTGAGAGAGTTGGTCCACTGAAGTTCTCGCTCGCGCCTGGGGACGAAGCAATCGCGAAAGGCGCTGGATCCGCGATATTGGGGCAGTTTGGACTGCCCCCCGGAGGGGAGGACAGTCCGGTCCTGCGTTGTTGCTTTACTCAGTACGAACGATCTTGCCGTTCTCGATCTTGACGATGTGCGTGTCGGGAATGCTCTGGCCGCTCTCCTTGCCAGCAGGGCCGGCCTTGTTGAACTTGACCTTGCCGGTCAGGCCGCTAACCTCGACTTCCCACAGGGCGGCGCGGATCTTCTCCGGATCCGCTGCGCCTGCCTTGGCG
>DATLHT010000074.1:0-12379 GCA_035539795.1 Burkholderiaceae bacterium | reverse complement strand
GTATGATCCGGTTCCGGATCTCACCGCATCACGCGCAACGGCCGCTACCCGCCGTTGCACCGTCAAACTTCCTCGACCATAAGCCGACATGGACATCAAACGCACCATCCTGTGGGTCATCTTTTCGCTGGCGGTTGTCATGCTCTATGACAACTGGCAGCGCGCCAGCGGGAATCCCTCGATGTTTTTCCCGACGCCGGCGAGCTCCACCGCCACGGCCCCGGCCTCCAGCCCTGCTGCTGGCGGTGCGCCCGCTCCGGCGGCTGGCATTGCTACCCCGGCCGGCACGCAGACGCCTGCTCCGGCCGCCCAGCCGACCGGCCAGAAAGTGGTCGTGACCACCGACCTGATGAAAGTCGAGTTCGACAGTGCCGGCGGCATCATCTCGCGCCTCGAACTGCTCAAGCATCAAGGTACCGATGGCCAGCCGATGGTGCTGTTCGAGCATGACGCGATCCGCAGCTACCTCGCGCGCTCGGGCCTGATCGGCGGTGATTTCCCGAACCACACTGCGCAGTTCACGGTCGAGCCGGGTCCGCGCGATCTGGGCAGCGCCAATGAACTGACGGTGCGGCTTGCGTCGGAACAGAACGGCGTGAAGCTTGTGAAGACGTATGTACTGCAGCGTGGCAGCTACGTGATCAACACGCGCTTCGACGTGACCAACGCCAGCGCTGCGCCGATCAACCCGATGCTGTACATGGAACTGGTGCGCGACAGCAGCCAGGTGGAAGCATCCAAGTTCTACAGTACCTTCACCGGCCCGGCCGTGTACACGGACGCCGACAAGTTCAGCAAGATCTCGTTCTCTGATATCGACAAGGGCAAGGCCAAGGTGCCGCCGGTCTCGCAGGATGGCTGGATCGCCATGGTGCAGCACTATTTCGCCAGTGCCTGGATCCCGCAGCAGGACAAGCAGCACAGCTTCTACGTGCAGAAGATCGACGCCAACCTGTACCGCATTGGCGTACAGCAGCCGCTCGGCACGGTCGCACCCGGTGCCACGGCGTCGAGCGAAGCGCGCCTGTTCACTGGCCCGCAGGAAGAGCGCATGCTCGAGAAGATCGCGCCGGGCCTGGAACTGGTGAAGGATTACGGCTGGCTGACCATCCTCGCCAAGCCGCTGTTCTGGCTGCTCGAGAAGCTGCATGGCTTTATCGGCAACTGGGGCTGGTCGATCATCGCCCTGACGGTGCTCATCAAGCTCGCCTTCTTCCCGCTCTCGGCTGCCAGCTATAAGTCGATGGCCAAGATGAAGGATGTGCAGCCGCGCATGGCTGGGATCCGCGAGCGCCACAAGGGTGATCCGCAGGCCATGAACAAGGCCATGATGGAGCTGTATCGCGCGGAGAAGGTCAACCCGCTCGGCGGCTGCCTGCCGATCGTTATCCAGATCCCGGTGTTCATCGCGTTGTACTGGGTGCTGCTGTCCTCCGTCGAAATGCGCCACGCGCCGTGGATCGGCTGGATCAAGGACCTGTCCGCGCCGGACCCGTGGTACATCCTGCCGATCGTCATGGCCGTGTCGATGTTCATCCAGACCAAGCTGAACCCGACCCCGCCGGACCCGATCCAGGCCAAGGTCATGCTGTTCATGCCGCTGGTGTTCTCGGTGATGTTCTTCTTCTTCCCCGCCGGCCTGGTGCTGTACTGGGTGGTGAACAACATCCTGTCGATCGCCCAGCAGTGGCAGATCAACCGCATGATGGGCAACCGGAAAAAAGCTGCCGCCAAGTAACGCGCAGCACCGGCCTCACCCTTCAAACGCCCGGCTTGCCGGGCGTTTTTGTTTTCCTGCGTTTTATCGGACAATGAGGCATGACCGTATCCGCTCCTCCTATCGTCGCCATTGCCACCGCACCGGGCCGCGGCGGCATCGGCGTGGTGCGCCTCTCCTTCGGCTCGCTCGATGCGGTCGCGATTGCACCGCTGATCGAAGGCGTGTGCGGACAGAAGCTTGAACCGCGCCACGCGCACTATCTCGGCTTTCGCGATGATGACGGCAGCATCATCGACCGCGGGCTCGCGCTCTACTTCCCGGCACCGCATTCCTATACCGGCGAAACCGTGCTCGAACTGCAGGGCCACGGCGGGCCCGTCGTGATGCAACTGCTGCTGGCACGCTGCATGCGTCTTGGCGAGAGCATCGGCCTGCGCCTCGCCGAACCGGGCGAATTCACGCGCCGCGCCTTCCTTAACGACAAGCTCGACCTGGCCCAGGCCGAAGCCGTGGCGGATCTCATCGAAGCCAGTACGGAAGCTGCCGCACGTTCGGCAGCGCGCTCGATGGACGGCGCGTTCTCCGATGCCGTGCATGCGCTGGTCGACAAGGTCATCCACCTGCGCATGCTGGTCGAAGCGACGCTGGATTTTCCGGAAGAGGAAATCGATTTCCTCGAAGCCGCCAACGCGCGCGGCCAGCTTGCGGAGATCCAGGCACAGCTCGCGAACGTGCTACGCCAATCGACCCAGGGTGCGCTGCTGCGCGAAGGTCTCAACGTCGTGCTGGCCGGCCAGCCGAATGTCGGCAAATCATCATTGCTCAACGCGCTGGCCGGCGCCGAGCTCGCCATCGTCACGCCGATCCCCGGCACCACGCGCGACAAGGTACAGCAGACCATTCAGATCGAAGGCATTCCACTCAACATCGTCGATACTGCCGGCCTGCGCGACACGCAGGACGAGGTCGAGCGCATCGGCATCCAGCATACCTGGGACGCTATCGGCAAGGCCGATGTCGTGCTTCATCTGATCGACGCGCCGAGCTATGCGCAGCATGGCCTCAGCGAGGCCGACGACGAGATCAACGACCGCATCGCCGGCCTGATCCCGGCTGGCACGCCGATCCTGCGCGTGGCCAACAAGATCGATCTCGCGCCGGCAGCCGGTGATATGACCTTCGGCGGCAACCGCGCGCACGTGGTCGCCGCCAACGGCCCCAATCCTACCGAGATCTGGGTCTCCGCCAAGCAGAACAAGGGTATCGACCTGCTGCGTTCCACGTTGTTGCGCGTGGCCGGCTGGCAGGCCGGCGGCGGTGGCGTGTACCTGGCGCGCGAACGCCATCTCGTCGCCCTGCGCGCCGCACAACGCTATCTGCGTGAAGCTGAAGAGCGCGCCAATGAACAGGCGCAGTCGCTCGACCTGTTTGCCGAGGAGTTGCGGCTGGCGCAGGAGCAGTTGAATAGCATCACTGGGGAGTTCACGAGTGATGATTTGCTCGGGGTGATTTTTACGCGGTTTTGCATCGGCAAATAATGCCCCGAATACTGTGCGGCATAGGGATTGGCGGCCACGTTGCGTGGCCGCCCCTTCTGGCTACCCTTCCACCAGCACCTTGAAACCGCCACAGCCCATGCGCTCCATGTCGAACGGCATGGGCTGGTCCGCGAAGGCCTTCATGCGTGGGTCGTTGCAGATCTTGCCCATGGTTTCGTCACGCACCGCCTTGCTCGGGTAGACGATCCAGGCAAAGACCACCACTTCATCTTCCTTCGCAGCGGCGGACTGGAGCAGCGACCGCATGCCCGGCGGATGCATGTCGTCGCCGACACATTCGTAGTACTCGAGGGCGCCGTATTCGCGGAACACCTTGCTGGCCACCGTGGCCATGGCGCGGTACGCATCGAGGTCGGCACGTGCCACGGGCAGCAGAAAGCCATCGACATACTTTTCCATGTGAATCTCCTTCAATCGTTATCATCAAGGCGGTGTGAGCCAGGCGGAAGCGCGAGCGCATCTACCCGACCCGACCGAGTGTGTGTTCCCCAAAATGCTCAGCGTTGGCTGAGCACGCATTGCTCGAAACGGTCGAGGCTTTGGCCCCAGCCGTCATGAAAGCCCATGGCCTCATGCTGGCGGCAGGCTTCCTCGGTCCAGTGCAGGGCCCGCGCGGTGTAGCGCGTCGTGCCGTCGGGTAGTGGTTCGAATGTGGTGATGCAGGTGAAGAACGGCTTTTCCACGGGCTGCCAGTCGGGCACATAGGCATCGGTGAACACCAGGCGCGCGTTCGGCACCACTTCGAGGAAGACGCCGGCGTTGTCATATTCCTTGCCTTCCGGATCGCGCATCACGGTATGGAAGACGCCGCCGGGGCGCAGGTCCATTTCGCACACGGGCGTGGTCATGCCATGCGGACCGAACCATTGCGGTAGCTGCTCGGTCCAGACCTTGAACAGCCGCTCCGGCGGGGCGGCGATGATGCGCGTGATTTGAAGTTCGCGGGATGAAGTTTGGGCGTTCATGAGAGTCCTTGTCGGAATTTACGATTGATCGAAGGCGTGCTGCAGTGTGGCGATGTCGAGCTTCTGCATGTGCATCATGGCGGCCATGACGCGCTGGCTGCGCGCATGGTCGGGGTCGTGCATCATCTCGGTCAGCACCTTCGGCACGATCTGCCACGACAGGCCGTAGCGGTCCTTCAGCCAACCGCACTGCTGTGCCTCGGGCGGGCCGCCGGCGGAGAGGCGTTCCCAGTAATGATCGACCTCGGCCTGCGAATCGCACATCACCTGCAGCGAGATGGCTTCGTTGAACCGGAACAGCGGGCCGCCGTTCAATGCGGTGAAGTGCGTACCGTTGAGCTCGAATTCGACCGTCATCACCGAGCCCGGCGGTTTGCCGTGGATTTCCTGTCCCGCTTCGCCATAGCGGCTGATACGGCCGATACGGCTGTCCTTGAAGATGGCGGTGTAGAAATGTGCGGCTTCTTCAGCCTGATGATCGAACCACAGGCAGATGTTGAACGGTGTCGGCATGATGGCCTCCTGATGTCGTACTGCTACTGTAGAGAGAAAACGCGAAATTGCAGACGGGGAATTGCGACATTCTTGCGGGTGGATTGCGACAGCCGTGCGGTGTATGCTGCCACGTATGAAAAGAGTCGCCCTTCTGGTTCCCGAAGATGCCAACATCGCGCCACTGGAAAATGCGCGGCATGGCTTTCTCGCAGCCAATGCCTATCTGGCCCAGACCGGTGCGCAACCCTGCTTCGCGTTGCAGCTGGTCGCGGTCACGCCGAGCGTGCAGCTCGACGGAGGACGCGTGCAGTTGCAGGCCGATGCCACGCTCGAATCGGTGGGGCCGGTAGATCTCTGTCTGGTGCCGCCGCCATTACAGGAGGATGGCAGCCTGCTGCTGTCACCGGGGAATCAGCGGCTGATCGATTGGGTTGGCGCGCACTACCGTGCTGGCGGCGAAGTCGCGAGCCTGTGCATGGGCGCGGCGGTGCTGGCGGCGGCAGGCGTGCTCGACGGTCGCCGCGCCGTGGTGCACTGGGCGGTGCAGCAGGCCTATGCGCAGCGTTTTCCGCAGGTGCAATGGGCGTGCGATGGCGTGGTCCATTACGAGAATGGCGTCTACACCAGCGGCGGGGCGTTTTCTGCCGCGCATCTGGTGCTGCATCTCATCGAAAAATACGCGGGCCGCGATACGGCCATCTGGTGCGCCAAGTATTTCCAGCTCGACTGGAGCCGGCGCAGCCAGCAGCCTTTTGCCATCTTCAGCGGACACAAGGCGCATGCCGACGACGTGGTGCGCGCGGTGCAGGAGTACATCGAAGCGCACTATGCCGAGCGTCTCACCATCGAGACGCTGGCGGACCGTTTCATCATGGGACGGCGCACACTCGAGCGCCGCTTCCGGCAAGCCACCGGCAACAGCATCGTCGAATACCTGCAGCGCATCCGCGTGGAAGCGGCCAAGCGCTATCTTGAAAGCAGCCGTAAGAGCGTGGCCGAAGTGATGTACGAGGTCGGCTACAACGATACCAAGGCATTCCGCGATACGTTTGCGCGCTATTGCGGCATGACGCCGCTGTCCTATCGCGAACGTTATCTGTAGCGCGCGCTAGCGCAGAGGCGCCATGCCATCGCGGCGACGTTTTTCAACCCCCGAAAAGAAGAACGGCGCCTGCCCCGGAAGGCAGGCGCCGTTTCGGCAGCGCCAGCGTGCAGCGTGTGCGCTACTGCGGTGCCGCCGCCGGTGCGGAAGCGGCCGCTAGCTGGCCAGTCTCGCTCAGGCCGCCGCCTAGCGCCTTGTACAGATCGATGGCATTCACCAGACGTGCCTGGCGCGCCTGCACCAGTGCCTGGTCGGCCGTGAACAGTTCGCGCTGTGCATCGAGCAGTTCAAGATAGCTGGCCACGCCATTGCGGTAGCGCAGGTCCGCGAGCTTCAGGCGCTCGGCCTGCGCATCGCGCACCTTCTGCTGCGAATCCACCTGCGCATCGAACGTACCGCGCGCCACCAGCGCATCCGCCACTTCGCGGAAACTGGTCTGGATGGTCTTCTCGTAGTTGGCCACGGCGATGTCCTTGCGCACTTCGCTCAAGGTCAGGTTCGCCATATTGCGGCCCCAGTCGAAGATCGGCAGGACCAGCGAGGGTGCGAAGGTCCACGCGCGCGTGCCGCCGTCGAACAGGCCCGACAGTTCGTTGCTGGCGGTGCCGATGCTCGAGGTCAAGGTAATGCGCGGGAAGAACGCCGCGCGCGCGGCGCCGATATTCGCATTGGCCGACAGCAGCTGCTGCTCGGCCTGGCGGATGTCGGGGCGCTGCGTCAGCAGGTCGGACGGTGCGCCGGCCGGAATGTCGGTGAGCACCGCCTGGCTCGACAGCGCAGTCGGTTCGGGCAGCGTGCCGAGTTCGCCGAGCGGCTTGCCGACCAGCACGGCCAGCGCATTATTCGCCTGCGCCTGCTGGCGCGTGAGCGTGGCGGCCGAGACACGGGCCGATTCGACCAGCGTTTCTGCCTGGCGCAAATCGAGGGCCGAGGACGCGCCTACATCGAAGCGCTTCTTGGCCAGATCGTAGGACGACTCACGGCTCTTCAGCGTCTCCTGTGCCAGCGTCAGCTGTTCGGCATAGGCACGTTCCGCCAGGTAGGCCTTGGCCACTTCTGCCACCAGGCTGAGGTGCGCGGCGCGCTGGGCTTCTTCCGTCGCGAGGTACTGCGCCAGCGCGGCGTTGTTCAGGCTGCGCACGCGGCCGAAGAAGTCCAGTTCGAAGGACGCCAGCGATAGGCCGACCTGATACTGGCTGGTCGTCGTGGTGACGCCGAACGGCGAGATCGAGCCGGGCGTGCGGCTGCGCGTATAGCCCGCCGTGCCGTTGATGGTCGGCAGCAGGTCGGCCGACTGCACGTTGTATAGCGCACGAGCCTCCTCGATGCGCAGCGCGGCAGTACGGAGGTCGCGGTTATTTTCCAGCGCGGCGGCGATCAGCGCCTGCAGGCGCGCATCGCGGAAGAATTCACGCCAGCCGATATCCATGGCCCGGCGCGTTTCCTGTCCCGACGCGGTGGCGATGTAGCCTGCCGGGGCATCGGGGAAAGCCGATGCCACCGGCGCCGCCGGGCGTTCGTAGCGGGGCGCCAGCGTACATCCGGAGAGGATGCCGGCGGCCAGCAGCACCGAAGTGAGCAGTTTGGTCATATCAATTGCCCTCCTTGGGGTGCGCCTGTTCCTGGGCATGGACACCATGCTCCTGGTAGAACTTGCGCTGCCGTTCGCTGCCCTTGAAGATGCGGCGCACGACATAGAAGAAGACCGGGACGAAGAAGATCGCCAGCACGGTGGCCGTGATCATGCCGCCCATCACGCCGGTACCGATGGCGCGCTGCGCCGCGGAGCCCGCGCCGGAAGCAATGACCAGCGGCAGCACGCCCAGGATAAACGCGATCGAGGTCATCAAGATCGGCCGGAACCGCAGCTTCACGGCTTCCAGCGTGGCATCGATCAGGCTCATGCCTTCTGCCTGCAGATCCTTGGCGAACTCGATGATCAGAATCGCGTTCTTCGCGGATAGCCCGATGGTCGCAATCAATCCGACCTTGAAGTACACGTCATTGGGCATGCCGCGCAGGGTCGCGCCGAGCACTGCGCCGAGCACGCCGAGCGGCACCACCAGCAGTACCGCCACCGGAATCGACCAGCTTTCGTACAGGGCTGCGAGACACAGGAACACGATCAGGATCGACAACGCATACAGCGCCGGCGCCTGTGCGCCCGAGAGGCGTTCTTCATACGACTGTCCCGACCACTCGAAGCCGAATCCCGGCGGCAGCTTGGAAGCGATTTCTTCCATCGCGTCCATGGCTTCACCGGTACTGCGTCCGGGTGCCGCGGCGCCCGCGATCTTCACCGACGGCACGCCGTTGTAGCGCTCCAGGCGGGGCGAACCGATGATCCACTTGGACGTGGAGAACGCCGAGAGCGCCACCATCTGCCCATTGGCATTGCGCACGCGCAGCTGGTCGAGATCGCTCGGGATCTGGCGGTCGCTGCCGTCAGCCTGCACGATCACGCGGCGCACGCGGCCGTCGTGGAGGAAGTCGTTCACATACGAGGAGCCGAACGCGATCGAGATGGTGCGGTTGATGTCGGCCAGCGAAATGCCCAGGGTACGGGCTTTCTCGCGGTCGATATCGATCTGCAGCTGCGGCACGTCTTCCTGGCCTTCCGGACGCACCCCGCTCAGCACCGGGTACTTGGCGGCCATGCCGAGCACCATGTTGCGCGCCTCGGTCAGCTTTTCATGGCCCAGGCCGGCACGATCCTGCAGGCGGAAGTCGAAGCCGGACGAGTTGCCCAGTTCCGGAATCGGCGGCGGGTTCAGCGGGAAGATCACGGCGTCCTTGATCTGCGACAGCGCGCCGAAGGCCCGTCCGACCACGGCCTGTACCTTCAGGTTCTCCGCCTTGCGCTCGCTCCAGTCCTTCAGCAGCACGAAAGCGATACCGCCGTTCTGGCCGCGGCCGAAGAAGCTGAAGCCGGCCACTGTCACCATCTGCGACACGGCGTCCTTCTCGTCTTCCAGGAAGTGCTTCTCGACCTGGCGCAAAACTTCCAGCGTCCGTTCCTGCGGCGCATTCTGCGGCAGCTGGATCACGGTGATCAGGTAGCCCTGGTCTTCCTCGGGCAGGAAGCTGGACGGCAGGCGCATGAACAGCACCACCACCAGGCCGATGATCAGCGCGAACACGGCCAGGAAGCGGCCGGATTTCGGCAGGATGCGCGCGACCGTATTCTGGTAGCGGACCGAACCCGTGTGGAAGGTGCGGTTGAACCAGCCGAAGAACCCCTTCTTCTCATGCGTATGGCCCTTTTCCACCGGCTTGAGCATAGTGGCGCACAGTGCCGGGGTGAGGGTCAGCGCCAGCAGCGCGGAGAAGCCCATCGAGGCGATCAGCGACAGCGAGAACTGGCGGTAGATGTTACCCACCGAGCCGGAGAAGAAGGCCATCGGGATGAACACCGCGGTCAGCACCAGCGTGATACCCACGATGGCGCCCGTGATCTGGCCCATGGCCTTGCGGGTCGCGTCGCGTGGAGACAAACCCTCCTCGCTCATGATCCGCTCGACGTTCTCCACCACCACGATGGCATCGTCCACCAGAATACCGATGGCCAGCACCATGCCGAACATGGTCAGCACGTTGATCGAGAAGCCGAATGCCAGCATCGTGCCCAGCGTCCCCAGCAGCGCGACCGGCACCACGATGGTCGGAATCAGCGTGGAGCGCAGGTTCTGCAGGAACAGGTACATCACCAGGAACACCAGGATGACGGCCTCGACCAGGGTCTTGACCACTTCCTCGATGGAGATCTGCACGAACGCCGAGGTGTCGTATGGCACGTTGTACTGGAAGTCCTCGGGGAAGGACTTGGACAGCTCCTCGATCTTGGCGCGCACCGCCTTGGCGGTGGCCAGCGCGTTACCGGTCGGCGACAGCTTGATGGCGATCGCGGCCGACGGCTTGCCGTTGGTGTAGGCCAGCGTCGAGTAGTCCTGCCCGCCCAGCTCCACGCGCGCCACATCGCGCACGCGGACTGACGAGCCATCCGGGTTCACGCGCAGCAGCACATTGCCGAACTGCTCCGGCGTCGACAGACGGCTTTCGGTGGTCACCGAGGCATTGAGCGCCGTGCCCTTCGGCGACGGCGTACCGCCCAGTTCACCCACGGCCACCTGCACGTTCTGCTCGGAGATGGCGTTGGTCACGTCCAGCGGCGTCAGGTTGAAGCCGGTCAGCTTGGCCGGATCGAGCCAGATCCGCATGGCGTACTCGGTGCCGAACATGTCGGCTTGGCCGACGCCCGGCACGCGGCGGATGCTGTCGATGACGCTCGACGAAATGTAGTTGCCAAGGTCGATCGCACTGCTGTTCCCCGACTTCGAGGACAGTGTGATGAACATCATGTAGTTGTTGCCGGCCTTGTCCACGCGCACGCCCTGCTGGCGCACTTCTTCCGGCAGACGCGCTTCCACGCGCTTGACGCGGTTCTGCACTTCCACCGCGGCGAGGTCGACATTGGTGCCGGGCTGGAACGCCACGGTAATCGACGAGACACCGTTCGACTCACTCGTGGAGTTGTAGTACAGCAGGCCCGGTACGCCGTTCAGTTCCTGCTCGATCACCGAGGTGATCGAGTCTTCCACCGTCTTGGCGGAAGCGCCCGGATAGGTGCTGGTGATCGACACCGTGGGCGGCGCGATGTTCGGGTACTGCGCGATCGGCAGGCTGCGGATCGACAACAGACCCCCCAGCATGATGATCAGCGCGAGCACCCAGGCGAACACCGGGCGGTCGATGAAAAACTTTGCCATCTGACTGGCTCCTTATGATTAGCCTTGTGCCTGGCTGGCGGCCTGGGAGGCCGGTTCTGCGGCCGGTGCGGAGGCCGGAGCCGCCGCAGGGGCCGAGGCCGGCTGCGCGCCGGCCGGAACAAACGGCACCGCCTTGGCCGGTGCGCCCGGCTTGACCTTCTGCAGGCCCTCCACGATCACCTGCTCGCCGCCCTTCAACCCGCCGTTGATGACCCACTGATCGCCACGTGCGACACCGACCTGCACGGGGACCGAAGCCACGTTGCCATCGGCGCCGACGATCATCACCGATGCGCCCTGGCCGCTGCGGATCAGCGCGCGTTGCGGCACGGTAATGCCATGCTCGTTTACCGCCTGATTTACGCGGACACGCACGAACACGCCCGACAGCAGCTCACGCTTGGGATTGGGAAACTCGGCCCGCAGCGTAATGGCGCCGCTGGTCGGGTCGACCGCCATGTCGGAGAACAGCAGCTTGCCCGGATGCGGATACTCGCTGCCATCGCCGCGCAGCAGCGTAACGGCCGCTTCCTTGCCGCTGACGCCCTTCAATTGGCCCGCTTCCACGGCCTGCTTGAGCTTGAACACTTCATCTGCCGGCTGGGTGAAGGTGACCCGCATCGGGTCGACCTGCTCCACTGTGGCCAGCGGCGTGGCTTCGCCGCGGCCGACGAGGGCGCCTTCGGTCACCAACGCGCGGCCCACACGGCCGGAGATTGGCGCGGTGACGGTGGCGTAGCCGAGGTTGAGCTGTGCGGTCGTCACGCCCGCGCGGGCCGCCGCGACTTCCGCATCGGCCTGGCGTGCCGCTGCCACGGCTTCGTCGTATTCCTGTTTGCTAATGGCGTTCACGCCGACCAGCGGGCCGTAACGTTCGGCCTTCTGGCGGCTGGCCGCAGCCGTCGCCTGGGCGCGTGCCAGCGCGGCCTGGGCCGAGGCCAGTTGCGCCTGGAACGGCGCCGGATCGATCCGGAACAGTACCGCGCCCGCCTTCACATCCGAACCTTCGCGGTAAACACGTTCTTTAACGATGCCTTCCACGCGCGCACGGACTTCCGCGGTGCGGGTGCCTTCGAGACGGCCCGGCAATTCGTTGGTGACAGCGAGTGGTCCCGGCGTCACGGTAACGACGCCCACTTCCGTGGGCGGCATACCGCCAGCGGGTGCGGCCCCCTGCTTGTCGCCGCAGGCTACGAGTGCGGCTACGACGAGCAAGGAAGCAGATATCTGGCTAATGCGACGGGACTTCCTCATAGATAACCCCTGATAACGAAATGAGTCGATGCGCCCCGCAGCAATTGCTGCGCTGCGAGGGGCGAATGCATGGTTCTGATTTGCTTCTGACAGTCGAAGCATGTGCGCTACGCGAGGCGGCGGCCGGATCACGGCAATCCTGCATGGTATGCGCAAATCGCCGCACCGCGCAGAAAAACGAACAGGGCCTGACAGCTCGCCGAGTGTCGCGTATTATATATACATTCGTGGATGTATGTATGGCATCTTGGCGATAGGGGCTTTGTGGATGAAGTCACCGTCGCATTTTGTCAACGGCCCCGCAAGCTTGAAAAAGGGTCGCGGAAAGCAGGCACAGCCTGGTGGAGGATTGCAGAAGTTATGGTCAGGCGTACCAAGGAAGAGGCCCAGGAAACACGTAACCGTATCCTGGATGCCGCCGAGAATGTCTTTCATGAGCGAGGCGTGGCGCGCACATCGCTCTCCGATATTGCGCACGCGGCAACGGTGACGCGTGGCGCGATCTATTGGCATTTTCG
>DATLHT010000073.1:0-9960 GCA_035539795.1 Burkholderiaceae bacterium | reverse complement strand
TCGGAACGCATCTCGCGGTTGGTACCTACGCGCATGAAGCCACCGCTTTCCAGCACGCGCAACAGCTTGACCTGCAGCTCGAGCGGCATCTCGGTGATTTCATCGAGAAACAGCGTGCCGCCATCGGCGCGCTCGAAATAGCCTTTGTGCTGCCGTTCTGCGCCCGTGAAGCTTCCACGCTCGTGACCGAACATCTCGGACTCGATCAAGTGCGGCGAGATGGCGCCACAGTTGACGGCGATGAAACTCTGCCGCGCCCGCGCAGAAAACCGATGAATGGTCTGCGCTGCCAGCTCCTTGCAAGTACCGCTTTCTCCAATCAGCAGCACGGTCGCCTCGGTAGGCGCGACCTTGTTGATCTGCTCGTAGATCTGCAGCATTGCCGGCGACGTGCCGACCAGCCCGCCCGCACTGGCGGTAACGGCAGATGCCGCCCCGGCCGGTGACCGTTCCGGCATGGCACTGCTCTGCTGTGCAGCACGGCGCAGCAACGCCCGGACCTGGTACGCGCTGAGTGGCTTGACCAGATAATCAGCCGCACCATGCCGCAATGCCTTGACAGCGGTATCGACCGTGGCATCGCCGGTCATGACGATCACTTGTGTGCCAGCCGCACCCACTTCATTGAACAGCTCCATTCCAGAGCCGTCAGGCAGCGTGAGATCGACCAGCACCGCATGCGGATGCTGCCAGCCGATCTGCAGGCAGGCATCGCGCAGCGTGCCCGCCACGGCACACGTAAAGCCCTCATCCGCAGCGATGTCGGAAAGTGTCTCGCAAATACTTGCGTCATCATCGACGATCAGAAGATGGGGCATGGGCATGGCCGGAAAAGAGACTCATGGGAATGCGACGTGGATACAGGACTGCAGCACCAGGAGGTGCCAGGAGTCGCAGCATGCGCTGCAGATCCCGGCATCCGTCGCCATGAAAAAATAACGTATCCATTGTAGGAAGGTGCCGGGCGTCCCGATACCGGTGTCTGTCTGACATCACCTACCCCCGAACCTTCGTCTGGTCATGCGGAAAGCGGCTTTTCTTGCATGCGCCCATGTAAGTTTTACAGCCCCAGGACGCATCCCCGGGCTCACCCCAATGTCCATGGGAGCGCACATGCTGGCACGTCCTTCGCTACCGGTATGAGAAGCGCCCATGGAACCGGGCGTGCCCGCCATGCTGTTCCTGCGCCAAAGCGCTTTCTCAATCGATTCGTCCATGGAGGTCATGACCGATGCCTTGCCCCGATCCCTCTGACCGCATGCGGATCTGTCAGCTGGCCCCGATGCCTGCCGACACGCCCGCGTCGTCTATCGGACTGGACGGCAACGAAAGAGAAGGGGCGATTACCCACGGCATCACTCACGCTGTCCATCTTGGCTTCGGTCATGTATTGCTCGATGCGGATACCACCGCGTCCTTCGACCCAGGAGCCCTGTGCGCACGCGGCGCGGCGCACGGCATTGGTTGCGTATTCGATGTAGCAGTCCCCTTGCATGCCGGACAATCGTGGGTAGACGATGTCTGTGCGCTGGCACGTGCGGGGGCCTCTGGCCTGCGCTTTCTGCAGCCGGCGCGCCTTGACGGCGGGACATGGACCACGGTTCTCGCAGAGATTCACGCGGCCGGAGCAGGCGAAAATGCGACGTCATCAGCACCGCAGTGCCTGGCGTGGACACCTGGCCTCACGCCGGATGAACTGCTGGGTCTGCATGCTGCACGCTTCGATGTTGTCTTCTGTTCACTGCCATGGTGGGACTACCGCAGCGCCTGGCTGGCGGAAGAGTTTCTGCGGCTGCGCCCGCTCGGTCGGATCGGCGCCTGCATGGCCTTGCCCGAGGCTCTTCCGCATGATGTGCTGCTGGCGCGGCGCGCACTCTGGGCCGCTGCAGCATTGGGCGACGACCTCCTCATGCCAGCCGGTTTCGAACGTGGGATCCAGAAGCCGCTTCACGAAGACACTGTGCGCAACACTGACACGACGCTCCCTGATGAGCGCTACGATCTCAGCCATGAAGTGATTCATGCCAACGCCTGGCACGCTGCGAACCCCTGCATGCCTCCATGCCAGCTGCGCATGCTGAGCGGTATGACCGCCCCACTTACCGTCTGCGTGCGCGATTCCGGTGAAGCCGGTGCACTGGCCATCGTCATCAATCCCGATAACGATCATCTCGCTTCGCTCGGCGCCGCCCGCGTGCTGGGTGGTCTGGCGCAGGGTGCAGGCTATCTGTTACCTGCCCGTGGCAGCCCCGGTGTATGCGGCACGCCCGTCGACACAGCACCGCTCGATGCGAGCGCCACCCTGCTATTGCCGCCCGCCGATATCCGTTTCTACCGTCCCGTCGCCGATTCCGCTGGCACGTCCCTTCACGACACGCGCGTCATTGACGTGCATGCCATGGACACCCGGATCGGTGCGGCCGTGCAGGCACATCTGCGGCAGAGCGTGGAAGCCGCCCTGCAAGCGCCGCGCATCGCTATCGAGAATGTGACGCCACAGGTCGACGGCGGCGCGTTCGCCGTGCGGCGCATAGTCGGCGAGGAAGTCGAGGTGCGTGCCGATGTGTGGATAGATGGACACGATCAGCTGGCGGTCGTGCTGCTGTGGCGCGCACCGGGCATGTCCGGCTGGCAGGAAACACCGATGACACCGCTCGGCAACGATGCCTGGACCGCGCGTTTTCCACTGACCACGCTGGGCCGCCACGAATTCACTGTTGAAGCGTGGCGTGATGCATATGCGACGTGGCGCGATGAAATCCAAAAGAAACGCGCCGCCAATGTGGGCATCACGCTCGAAATCCAGGAAGGCGCGCATCTCGTGCAGGAAGCCGCCGCGCAGGCGGTGGGCGACCTCACGCTGGCGATTCACGCGCTAGCCGCACGACTGGCCGAGACCGTCGATCATCCGCAACAGCGGCTCGAACTGCTGCTCGCCCCCGGCACTGCGGAAGCGATACGCGCCGCCTCCGGCCGCCCATTCGTCACGCGCCATCCAGTCGCCATGCCAGTCGAGGCAGATCGCCTGGCGGCACGCTATGGCAGCTGGTACGAACTGTTTCCACGCTCGCAGAGCAATGATCCCCAACGGCATGGCACCTTCGACGATGTCATCGCGCGTCTGCCGGCGATCCGCGACATGGGCTTCACAGTGCTGTATTTCCCCCCGATCCACCCGATCGGACGCACGCATCGTAAAGGCCGCAATAACAGCCTGCAGGCCCGCCCGGACGATCCGGGCAGCCCTTATGCGATAGGTGCCGAAGAAGGTGGGCACGATGCCCTGCATCCCCAGCTCGGCACCTTTGAAGACTTTGAGCGCCTCCGTATCGCGGCAGCGGCCGCCGGCCTGGAGATCGCGCTCGACTTTGCCATTCAGTGTTCACCAGATCATCCCTGGTTGCGTGAGCACCCGGAATGGTTTTCCTACCGACCAGACGGGTCGCTGCGTTATGCGGAGAATCCGCCGAAGAAATATGAAGACATCGTCAATGTCGACTTCTACACGCCTAACGCGGAAGGTACGGCAGCGCCAGCACTGTGGCTAGCATTGCGCGAGGTGGTGATGTTCTGGCTGCGCCATGGCGTGCGGCTGTTCCGTGTCGACAATCCGCACACCAAGCCCTTGCCGTTCTGGACCTGGCTGATCGCCAGCGTACGCGCTGTGCATCCCGAGGCGATCTTTCTCGCCGAAGCGTTTACACGACCACGCATGATGGCCCGGCTAGCCAAGATCGGCTTTGCGCAGTCGTATACTTATTTCACATGGCGCACGCATAAGCGTGAGCTCATGGAATACATGACCGAGCTGACGCAGAGCCCACTGCGCGAGTTCTACCGACCACACTTCTTCGTCAATACCCCGGACATCAATCCGTATTTCCTGCATGGTGGTGAACGACCTGCCTTCCTGATCCGTGCCGCCCTGGCCACGCTGCTGTCCGGGCTGTGGGGCATGGTCAGCGGCTACGAGCTGTGCGAACACGCTCCGCTGACAGTCAACGGCATCGTCAAGGAAGAGTATCTGGACTCCGAGAAGTACGAACTGCGCGCTCGCGACTGGAATCACCCGGGCCATATCGTGCGCGAGATCACGCGGCTGAATGCGCTGCGCGCCAACCATCCCGCGCTACAGAACCATCTCGGCCTGCGCTTCTGCACGACGGACAATGACGGTGTACTGGCCTTCCTGCGTTTCGTGCCGGACAGCGCCACGCCCGGCCAGCCGTTCGGCGATGATGTCTTGCTGGTGGCCATCAATCTTGATCCGCAATCGGCGCGCAACTGCACGCTCGAACTGCCGTTGTGGGAATGGGGACTACCCGACGATGGCGCGCTCGCTGTCACCGACCTGCTGCATAGCCATCGCTTCATCTGGCATGGCCGCTGGCAGCCGGTGCACCTCGATCCCGCCGGATTGCCGTATGCCATCTGGCAGCTGACCCGACCGGAGGCCGTATGAGTCCATTCCCCGGTACGCCGCCCGATCCGCTCTGGTATAAGGACGCCGTCATCTACCAGCTGCATATCAAGTCGTTCTATGACGCCAACGGCGATGGCGTGGGCGATTTCGCCGGGCTGCTGGAGAAGCTCGACTACCTGGTCCAGTTGGGCATCGACACGGTATGGCTGCTCCCGTTCTACCCCTCGCCGCGCCGCGACGATGGGTACGACATTGCCGACTACCGCAGCGTGCATCCCGAGTACGGCACGCTGGCCGAGGTGCGCCATTTCATCCGCGAGGCCCACGCGCGCGGCCTGCGCGTGATCACCGAGCTGGTCATCAACCACACCTCGGACCAGCACCCCTGGTTCCAGCGCGCCCGCGCGGCACGCAAAGGCACCTCGGCGCGCAATTTCTATGTGTGGTCCGACAGCGACCACGCCTACGCCGGCACGCGCATCATCTTCTGCGATACCGAGAAATCGAACTGGAGCTGGGATCCGGTGGCTGGCCAGTATTACTGGCACCGCTTCTACGCGCACCAACCCGACCTGAACTTCGACCATCCACCGGTGCTGCGCGCGGTATTGTCGGTCATGCGTTTCTGGCTTGACATGGGTGTCGATGGGCTGCGCCTCGATGCCGTACCGTATCTGGTCGAGCGTGAAGGCACCAGCAACGAGAACCTGCCGGAAACCCACGCCGTCATCCGCCGGATCCGCGCGGCTCTCGATGCCGACTACCACGGCAGGCTGCTGCTGGCCGAGGCCAACATGTGGCCGGAGGATGCACAACAGTACTTTGGGGGCCACGACGGCGGTGGCGCGGAAAGCCATGGCGACAGTCACCACGGCACGCCGGGCGACGAATGCCACATGGCCTTCCACTTTCCGCTGATGCCCCGCATGTACATGGCGATTGCACGGGAGGACCGCTTCCCGATCACCGACATCATGCGGCAAACGCCGGATATTCCGCCCAACTGCCAGTGGGCGATCTTTCTGCGCAACCATGATGAGCTGACGCTGGAGATGGTGACCAGCCGCGAACGCGACTATCTGTGGGAGGTCTATGCTACGGAGCGCCGGGCGCGCATCAACCTCGGCATTCGCCGTCGCCTGTCGCCGCTGATGGAACGCGACCGGCGACGCATCGAACTGATGAACAGCCTGCTGTTCTCGATGCCAGGCACCCCTGTGCTTTACTACGGCGACGAAATTGGCATGGGCGATAACATCCACCTCGGCGACCGTGATGGTGTGCGCACGCCGATGCAGTGGTCACCGGACCGCAACGGCGGCTTCTCGCGCGCCGATCCGGAACGCCTCGTGCTGCCGCCCTTGCAGGGCCCGCTGTATGGTTTCGAGGCCGTGAATGTGGAAGCACAGCAACGCGATCCGCATTCGCTGCTCAACTGGGTGCGGCGCATGCTGGCATTGCGCCGCCAGCATCATGCCTTTGGGCGTGGGGCACTGCGCTTCCTGTATCCGCGCAACCGCAAGATCCTCGCTTATCTGCGCGTGTACGAGGGCGAGCATATCCTGTGCGTCGCCAATCTGTCGCGCGTCCATCAGGCCGTGGAGCTCGACCTGGCGGAGTTCGCCGGACGCGTGCCCGTGGAAATGCTGGGCGCCAACTCCTTTCCCGCCATCGGCCAGCTGACCTACCTGCTCACGCTACCGCCATACGGCTTCTACTGGTTCGTCCTCAGTGATACGGCGGAACCACCAGCCTGGCACGTCGGCCCACCCGAACCAATGGCGGAGCAGATCACACTGGTGCTGCGTGGTACACCACTGCTCAACGCCCATGCACGCGACACGCTGGCACGCGAGGCCTTGCCCGAGTATCTGCGCCGACGTCGCTGGTTCTCCGCCAAGCACGAAGCGCTCGAAGCAGTGCGCGTTGCCTATGCAGTCCCCTTCGTGGATGGCGTACAGCATCCCTGTCTGCTCAGCGAGATCGACGTACAACTGTCAGACCGTACGCTACGTTACCAGCTACCACTCGGCCTGCTGTGGGACGCGGACGACAGTGATAGCGCCCCACAACTTCCCGGCATGCTGTCGCTGGCGCGCGCCCGCACCGGCAGCCGGGTCGGCCTGGTGACCGATGCCTTTACCCTGGAGCCATTCGCACGCGGTGTAATACAGGCCTTCCAGACACAACGCGTGATCGATACTGAGGATGGCCAGATTATCTTTCGTGCCGAAGCCGAGCCAGCGCAACTGGAGACCGCAAGCGCGGAAACGGTGGCGTGGGTCGCTGCCGAGCAATCCAATAGTTCGCTGAGCTACGGCAATGTCGCCATCCTCAAGCTGGTGCGGCGCGTCACCGGCGGTATCCATCCGGAAGCCGAGATGACGCGCTACCTCACTCGGCACGGCTACGCCGGCTGTGCACGCCTGCTTGGCGAAGTGGTGCGTGTGGATCAGCAGGGCACACCGCATACATTGATGCTGCTGCAGTCCTACCTGCTCAATCAAGGCGATGGCTGGCAATGGACTCTCGATTATCTGGGACGCACCCTCGACGAGGTGTTGCCGGTGCTTGAATCCGACGAAGGCTGCCGCGAGGCGCTCAGCGGCTACGTGCCGATCGCCGCCATGCTCGGGCAGCGGCTGGCGCAGTTGCACGCAGTGCTGGCCCAGCCGAGCGACGACCCGGCGTTCGATCCGCTGCCGGTGACAGATGACGATACCCACGCATGGGCCGACACCGTGGTGGCGGCAGTGGACGATGCGCTCGCGTACCTGGCCGCGCAGCGCCTCGAGGATCACCCAAACGCGGCGCCTATGGCCGAGGACATCGCCCTGCTGCAGGCACTGCGCCCGCAATTGCCGGCCAGCCTGCGTGCCCTCGCAGCCGCCGCGCCCGGCAGCCAGCAGACGCGCGTGCATGGCGACTTCCATCTGGGCCAGACCCTGGTCGTGCAGAACGATGTTGCACTGGTCGACTTTGAAGGCGAGCCGGGCAAGCCGCTCGCCGAGCGTCGTCGCAAGACCTCCCCGCTGCGCGACGTGGCCGGCATGCTGCGTTCGTTCGACTACGCGGCGGCCACGCTGGGTACGCACCAGGAGCCGCTGGTCGCGGCCCTGCCCCCGGCCCTCGCGGAGCGTCGCGATGCGCTGCTGACCTGCTTTCGCAGCGTTGCTACGGAAACCTTCCTGACGGCCTATCTCGACACCGCGGCCGACGCGCCGCGTGCCTGGGTATCGCCAGAACAGTTCCATGCGCTGGTCGATCTTTTCCAGCTCGAGCGCGCTGCATACGAGGTCGGCTACGAGGCTGCCAACCGCGTGCACTGGATCGACCTGCCGCTGGCCGGCCTGGCGCGGCTCGCGCGCAAGCTGACGGATGTCGCGGAGCATGATGATGGCTGACGCCCCGGCCGATCCGCTCGATACGGCAACCCTCGCCGCACTGCTACAGGGCCGGCACGGTGACCCGTTCGCGCTGCTCGGCCCGCAGGTCGAGGATCACGGCGAAGACCGACATATCCGCATCCGTGCTTGCCTGCCGGGTGCCGCGCGTGTGTGGGTCGAGTGTGGCGGCACACGCATGGCGATGACGAGGCTCGGGCGCAACGATGTATTCAGCATGGTGTTGCCTGTGGCCACCGGCGTCGCCTGGGAGGCTGAAGAGACGCCACGCGCGCGCCGTTATGACCTGACCGTCGCCTGGGCCGACGGCAACCAGCAGCACGGCCCCGATCCATATGCATTCGCCCCGGTACTCGGCGACTTGGACCTTTATCTGTTCGGTGAAGGCCGCCATTTCCAGATGGCGCAGGCACTCGGCGCCCAGGCAATCTGTGTGGATGGCGTGCCTGGCGTACGCTTCGCCGTGTGGGCGCCGAACGCCAGCGCGGTCTCGGTGGTGGGCGATTTCAACAGCTGGCAGGCGGCCCGCCACCCCATGCGCCTGCGCCACGGCGCCGGCGTATGGGAATTGTTCGTGCCTGCAGCCTGGGGTGCACAGCCGGGTTGCCGCTACAAGTTCGCCGTGCGCAATGCGTATGGAGAACTGCTGCCGGACAAGGCCGATCCGCTCGCGCGCATGACAGAGATGCCGCCCGCGACGGCATCGGTGGTCACGCGGCCCGGCGAGACTGCGCCGCCCTTCGTATGGCATGACGCAGCATGGATGCAGCGGCGTGCGGCGCAGGACCCCTATGCCGTGCCGCTGTCGATCTACGAGGTACATGCCGGCTCGTGGCAGCGTGCTGCGGACGGCGGCATATTATCGTGGGATGTGCTCGGCGACCGCCTGATTCCCTAC
This sequence comes from Burkholderiaceae bacterium, assembly GCA_035539795.1. Classification (GTDB taxonomy): domain Bacteria; phylum Pseudomonadota; class Gammaproteobacteria; order Burkholderiales; family Burkholderiaceae; genus Imbroritus. Next base: position 1,235 of record DATLHT010000073.1, on the reverse strand, counting down.
CTGCAGGATCTGGGCTTCACACATCTCGAGCTGCTGCCGATCACCGAGCATCCGTTTGGTGGCTCGTGGGGCTACCAACCGCTCTCGCTGTTTGCACCAAGCGCGCGCTTCGGCCCGCCGCAGGCATTCGCACGCTTCGTCGACCGCTGCCACGCCGCCAATCTGGGCGTGATCCTCGACTGGGTACCAGCGCACTTCCCGACCGATCCGCACGGCCTGGCGCGTTTCGACGGCACCGCGCTATATGAGCACGCCGATCCGCGCGAGGGCATGCACCAGGACTGGAACACGCTGATCTACAACCTCGGCCGCAACGAGGTGCGCGGTTTCCTCCTGGCCAGCGCGCTGCACTGGCTCGAGCATTTCCATATCGACGGCCTGCGCGTGGATGCGGTGGCCTCGATGCTGTACCGCGACTACAGCCGCGCGCCGGGTGCATGGATTCCCAACCGCCATGGTGGCCGGGAGAATCTCGAGGCGGTCGATTTCCTGCGCACGCTGAACACTGAAGTGCAAGCGCGTTGCCCCGGCGCCATGACTATCGCGGAGGAATCGACAGCCTGGCCCGGTGTGACGGCACCCACCGATAGTGGCGGCCTCGGCTTCACCTTCAAGTGGAACATGGGGTGGATGCATGACACGCTGCGCTATATGGCGCACGATCCCGTGCACCGCGCCTGGCACCACCACAACATGACCTTCGGTCTGGTCTATGCATGGTCGGAAGCCTTTGTGCTGCCGCTGTCGCACGACGAGGTGGTGCATGGCAAAGGCTCGCTGCTCGGCAGGATGCCGGGGGATGCCTGGCAGCGCTTTGCCAACCTGCGTGCCTATCTCGGTTTCATGTGGACCCATCCTGGCAAGAAGCTGCTGTTCATGGGCGGAGAGTTTGCACAGGAGCGCGAATGGAACCACGACACTGCACTCGACTGGCCTTTGCTCGATGCGCCACCGCATGCCGGGGTGCAGGCGCTGGTGCGCGACCTCAATCGCCTGTATGCGCAACTGCCTGCACTGCATGCGCTGGATGTCGCGCCGGAGGGTTTCCGCTGGGTCGTCGGGGACGATTCGCGCAATAGCGTACTGGCTTTCCTGCGTTTTGCACCAGCGAACAATGCGCCGGTCCTGGTCATCAGCAACCTCACGCCACTGCCACGCCCTGGCTATAGGCTCGGCGTGCCAGAGGTCGGTCTCTGGCACGAACGCCTGAACACCGATGCCGCGTGCTACGGCGG
>DATLHT010000072.1:0-7274 GCA_035539795.1 Burkholderiaceae bacterium | reverse complement strand
GCCATAGGCGGTGCCCCAGCCGAACACGTCGCCGCCAGTGCCGCGCTTGATGACGCGGTTGCGCAGGATATCGGCAATCACGTCGCCATCGCCGCCGAGCAGTGCCTTGGTCGAGCACATTTCCGCGCAGGCCGGAAGCTTGCCTTCGGCGATCCGGTTGCGGCCATATTTTTCGAACTCGGCGGCCGAGCCGTTGACTTCCGGTCCGCCAGCGCAGAACGTGCACTTGTCCATCTTGCCGCGCACGCCGAACGTGCCGGTGCTGGGAAACTGCGGCGCGCCAAACGGGCAGGCATACGAGCAGTAGCCGCAGCCGATGCACACGTCCTTGTCATGCAGCACCACGCCGTCTTCGGTGCGGTAGAAACAATCAACCGGACATACCGCCATGCAAGGTGCGTCCGAGCAGTGCATGCAGGCTACGGAGATCGATTTCTCCGCCCCTTGCATGCCATCGTTGATCGTCACGACGCGCCGCCGGTTAACCCCCCACGGTACCTCGTGTTCGTTCTTGCAGGCCGTTACGCAGCCATTGCATTCGATGCAGCGTTCCGCGTCACAGATAAATTTCATGCGTGCCATGTCAATGCTCCTGTGCCGTTCAGACGAATCGCTCGATCTGGCAGACGGTCGTCTTGGTTTCCTGCATCATCGTCACCGAGTCATAACCGTAGGTGGTGGCGGTGTTGACCGCCTCCCCGCGCACGATCGGCATGGCGCCCTCGGGGTAGTAAGGCTTCAGATCCGTGCCCTGCCACCAGCCCGAGAAGTGGAACGGTACGAACGCATGATCCGGACCGACACGCTCGGTCACCAGGGCGCGTACCTTGAGGCGTGCGCCCGTCGGCGTCTTCACCCAGCAGTATTCGCCGTTGCGGATACCTCGGTCGGCCGCGGCGCGCGGATTGATCTCGACGAAGTTCTCCTGCTGCAGTTCGGCCAGCCACGGGTTGGAACGCGTTTCCTCGCCGCCGCCCTCGTACTCGACCAGGCGGCCGGAGGTGAGGATGATCGGGAATTTCTGCGCGATGCCATCGGCCACGTTTTTGTCCTGCAGCGTCTTGTAGAGCGTGGGCAGGCGCCAGAAGGTCTTCTTGTCGTCGTGGGTCGGATACTTGGCGACCAGGTCCGGGCGCGGCGAGTAGATCGGCTCACGGTGCTTGGGAATGCCATCGGGGAAGTTCCACACCACGGCGCGTGCCTTGGCGTTGCCGAACGGGTGGCAGCCGTGGTTCTTCATGACCACGCGCTGGATGCCCCCGGAGCGGTCGGTCTTCCAGTTCTTGCCTTCGGCGGCAGTCTTCTCGGCATCGGTCAGTTCATCCCACCAGCCCAGCTTTTTCAGCAGCACATGGTCGAATTCCGGATAGCCGGTCGGGATGTCCGCCCCGAGCGAGTGCGAGCCATCTTCCGCCAGCAGGTTGACACCGTCGCGCTCCACGCCGAAGTTGGCGCGGAAGTTGCCGCCGCCGTCCATCACGTGCTTGCTGGTGTCGTACAGGTTGGGCGAGCCGGGATGCTTGAGTTCCGGCGTGCCGTAGCATGGCCACGGCAGGCCGAAATAGTCGCCGGTCAGGTCGTAGCCGGTGGCCGCGTCCTTGCCGCCCTTGGCGCGCAGCGTCTTGACGTCGAACATGTGCATATTGCGCATGTGGGCCTTGAGGCGTTCGGGCGACTGGCCGGTGTAGCCGATGGTCCAGGTACAGGTGTTGATCTCGCGCAGGATCGATTCCGGCTCCGGCTCGGACCAGACGCGACCGGCGCGCTTGACCTCGATCATCTTGTAGTTCTTCGACAGCTCCTTGCCGAAGCCGAGCTTGTCGGCGAAGGCCTGCATGATGGTGTGGTCGGGCATCGATTCGAACAGCGGCTCGATGACCTTCTCACGCCACTGCAGCGAACGGTTCGAGGCCGTGGCGGAACCGCTGGTCTCGAACTGTGTGGCAGCCGGCAACAGGTAGACGGCGCGGTTCGGATTGACCTTGTCGCCTTCTGCCGGCGGCATGGCGGCCATGGCCGCTGTGGCCGACGGATATGGGTCGATCACCACCAGCAGGTCGAGCTTGTCGAGTGCCTTCTTCATGTCAAGACCGCGCGTCTGCGAGTTCGGCGCATGCCCCCAGAAGAACACGCCCTTGACGGCATGGTCCTGGTCGATCATCTCGTCCTTCTCGAGTACGGCGTCGACCCAGCGCGACACGGTCGTGCCGGACTTCTCCATCATCTCCTGCGAGACATACTGCTTCTTGATCCACTCGTAGTCGACGTTCCAGGCTGCGGCGAAGTGTTTCCACGAGCCGGTTGCCAGGCCATAGTAGCCCGGCAGCGAATCGGGGTTGGGCCCGACGTCGGTCGCGCCCTGCACGTTGTCGTGACCACGGAAGATGTTGGCGCCGCCACCGGAGCGCCCCACGTTGCCAAGCGCCAGCTGCACGATGCACGAGGCGCGCACCATGGCATTGCCGATCGAGTGCTGGGTCTGGCCCATGCACCACACCAGCGTGCTGGGACGGTTCATGGCCATGGTTTCGGCGGCCTTGTAAACTTCCGCCTCAGGCACGCCGGTCACTTCCTCGACCTTGTCCGGCGTCCAGTTGGCCATCACCTCTTCCTTGACCTTGTCCATGCCATAGACACGGTCATTGATGTACTTCTTGTCTTCCCAGCCGTTCTTGAAGATGTGGTACAGCATGCCGAACAGGAAAGCCACGTCGCCGCCCGAACGCATGCGGATGTATTGGTGCGCCTTGGCGGCGGTGCGGGTGAAGCGCGGATCGACCACGATCACCTTGCAGCCGTTCTCCTTGGCATGCAGCAGGTGCAGCATCGATACCGGGTGCGCCTCGGCGGCATTCGATCCGATGTACAACGCAGCCTTGGAGTTCTGCATGTCGTTGTAGGAGTTGGTCATGGCGCCATACCCCCAGGTATTCGCCACGCCCGCCACGGTGGTGGAGTGGCAGATCCGCGCCTGGTGGTCGGTATTGTTGGTGCCGACGAACGACACCCATTTGCGCATGAGATACGCCTGTTCGTTGTTGTGCTTGGAGGAGCCGACGAAGAACAGCGAATCCGGGCCGCTCTTGGCCTTGATGTCCTTCATGTGCGCGACGATCTCGTCGAGCGCCACATCCCAACTGATGCGCTGGTACTTGCCATTGACCAGCTTCATCGGATACTTCAGCCGGTACTCGCCATGGCCATGCTCGCGCAGCGCGGCGCCCTTGGCACAGTGTGCACCGAGGTTGATCGGCGAATCGAAGACCGGCTCCTGACGAACCCAGACGCCATTCTGCACGATGGCATCGGAAGCACAACCAACCGAGCAGTGCGTACAGACCGTGCGGCGCACCACGATATCGCCCTTGCCAGTACCGTCGGCCTTGGGATCGGCGGCCTCCGCCTTGCGCAGCAGCGTCAGCTGCGAGGCTGCAAGCCCCGCGCCCACGCCGATGCCGGAACGCTTCAGGAAACCGCGGCGGTCCATGGTGGGCAGCGCGCTGGTCAGGCTGCGCGCCAGACTGCCGGTCAGAGCGGCGGAGGTCGCGCGGCGGGCATCCGCGGAACGGGCATCGGCCGCGCCTGGGGCCGCGACTTTGCGGGTCAGAATCATGGTCTCACCTCGGAAGAAAAGCGATGGTCGGATCGGACGGCCATGCCGGGTCAGATCAATGTGGTCTTGTAGTACTTGCGGATATGTTCCGAGATCCGGTAGCCATTGGCATCGCCGGGAGTATCGGAAACAGTAGGCGTGGCGCTCAGCGCGACTTCGGTTGCCGGGCGTGTCAGGGCGGCGGCGCCGGCAGCGGCGGCGATGACCCCGGCCCCGGCGAGAAAGCCGCGGCGTGCCAGCTTGGGCTGGTCGTTCTTCATGTGGGAACTCCCCGGTGATGGTGCACCGAATAGCTGTGGTTTTATGTCAAGCTCTTCCTATATTAGGACGTTCGTGCCGAAAAGGCCACCTTATTGCGGCGTTCTGGGGTAATTCACTAGGGATTGTGCAGGATCGTCCGGAAACCGTTCAGACCATGTCGAGCGACACCGCCTCGACCGAGAAGAAGGCACGCGCGAACCGGCTGACCTGGGCATAGAAGCGTGCCGACGGATGCGCTTCGATCTGTGCGCACAGCGTCTCGACCCAGGGTTGCAGATGACGGCCGAAGAACGCGCGCTGCTCCTGCAGATTGGACACGGTTGGGTCGTCCCCTGCAATCAGGTAGCGCATGACTTCGCACAGCGTAGCCAGGTGGTCTTCCGTCTCACTCACGGCCTCATCGCGCTCCAGGCCGTAGCGCGCCAGGTCATCGCGCAGCACGACCAGCGGCTTCTCATTCAGGAAACCGGCGATGTAGTAGGAGCCATAAAGGAAGATGTCCGGCTTGCCCACCCCAAGGAACAGTGCAGTGTATTCATCGCCCACGTCCTCCGTCATGGCGCTGCCCGCCGCTTCGGCCATGGCGTTCCATGCATCGCCGAGCGCGCTGCCGGTAGCCTCGCCCTCGGCGCGCGCCGTGGCGATGCGATGCAGCGTACCGGCATCGGGGGCGCGGTAGAACAACGCCGCCAGCAGGCCATAGAGGTCGGCGCGGGCAGTATCCTCCTCCGCATCGGTCAGCGCGGCGGGGGTCACGAAAGCAAGGGGCTGGGCCTCGGTCATACAGCGGTCCTGGAGCGTGTCGGGCACATCGGCATGCCCTAGTGAAGGATGGAAGGATCGTCGTTGCGCTCGATCATGTCGACCACGCGGCAGTCCGGGCACATCTTGAGCCGGTCCGCAGCCTTGCCGGAAAATGCGGCATGGCCGGCAAGCTTGCCCAGCATGGCCTCGATCATCTGTGCTGTACCGAACGGCTTGGCGCAACGGATGCAATGGAACGGACGCGTTTCATTCAGCGTCTGCTGCTGGCGCGCCACCTCGCCCGGCACCAGACGCGGCACCAGCGTGATGGCGTCCTCCGGGCATGTCGCGGCGCACAACCCGCACTGTACGCAGCTGCGCTCGATGAAGCCGAGTACCGGGCGCTCTGCATTGTCGCGCAGCGCCTGGGCCGGGCAAGCGCCGACGCAGGCCATGCACAGGGTGCAGCTTGTGCGATCGATCTCGAGCGCGCCGAACGGCGCACCGGCGGCAAGGGGGATCGCCTCGGCTGGCTGCGGCGCATGCCGCCACAGGTGGTCGAGCGCAAATTCCAGCGTCTCGCGCTTGAGCGTCGAGGGATTGAAGCTGGCCGGCGGCAAGGTCAGCGCATTGGGCTGCCAGCCGTTCAGCGTCGCGTCCAGCGTGCCCGCATCGCCAGCCTCGATCAGTGTGAAATGCGTACCGGCATAGCCCATGCCTGCGAGGATCTGGCGCGCTGTCTCCATCTGGGTGGCCAATGCGGTCCGGTATTCCGGAGCGATGTCGTCCGTCAGCAGCACTGCCACGCGATTGGCGCCATAGGCAATGGCGGTCAACCACAGGTCGAGACCCGTCGAAGCCGGATGGAACGCCGCCAGCGGCAGCACGCTGACCGGTACGCCGGCGGCCCGGCCAATCATGGCGCGCCGGCCGAGCTGTTCGATCAGGCGCTGCCCGCCGGTGCGATCATGCAGCAGCACCACCGCATCGCGGCCGCCGGCCTGCCGGTAGGTGCCGAGCAGGGTCTTGAGCTGCCGGCCGGTATATGGCGCATCAGGATAGTTGTAGCGCATGGCCCCTGTGGGACAGACGGTACTGCATGCGCCGCAACCCATGCACAGGTTCGGATTGACCGTCACAGTACCGAGACCGCTCTTCCAGCTGCTACTGATGGCCTGCGTCGAACAGACGTCGATGCAGGCGGAACAGCCGGTAATATCGTTGCGGCCGTGGGCACAAAGCGACTCGCGGTAATGGAAGAACCGCGGCTTCTCGAATTCTCCAACCAGCTGGGTCAGCTGCAGCGCCAGCTCCTGCTGTCGCGCCGCTACACCGCCCGCATGAAGGTAACCCTGCGGTGGCTGGTGCATTGGGAAAACCGGCACATCGTTGAGATCGAAGACGAGGTCGAACGACTCAGTCACCTCGGTAGGGGAACGGGCGAAATCGATCGCGCCGGCCACGCCGCATGCCTTGACGCAGGCGCGATGACCGCGGCAGGCGTTCAGGTCCACCTGGTACGAGAAGTCGATGGCACCTTCCGGGCAGGCAGCCAGGCAGGCATTGCAGCGGGTGCACACATCGAGATCGATCGGATTGCCAGTCTGCCAGGTCGCCGTGAAAGCGCCCAGCCAGCCTTGCAACGCAGTGACCTGGCCGGCAGACACCACGAAGGCGCGTGCCGCACCTGTTTGGTCGTCAACGGTCTGCGCCACGCCACTGGTCAGCAGGGCCGTGATCTGCAGCGTGCCGTGCAGGCGTGTCGCCCACGGCAAGACACGATCCGCCGGACCCAGCACGAGAACGCGGCCCTGCGAGCGATAATCGACAACCGTGACAGGTTCGGGCTCTGGCAGCGCTGCCACGGCCAGCAGGGCCGCGGTCTTGGCAGTCAGGGTACGTGGATCGCGCCGTGCACTTTGCGACCATCCGCCGGTCTCGCGGATATTGACGAAGCGGATCGGCGCCAGTACCGGCGTCCCGGTCGCACGCTGCTGCTCGGCCACGGCCGCAAACAGGTGCTGCTCCTGGGTACAGGCCACCAGCACGTCATCCGTGCCTTCGATTGCCTGCAGATAGTCGCCCATCTCGCGACGGCACAGCAGGCGGTGCATGCGCAGCGGCTCGCCGACCGCTTCCGACAATCCAGCCACGTCGAGCGGCATGGTGTCGTTGCAATTGCAGACCAGCGTTGTCATGTGGTCCTTCTTTCATGGGGTTCCGCCTGGGGGCAGGCGGAGGGTTATTCTGGATATGTCAGGCGATGGCCATCCGGAGGCGTTTTCAGAATGACGCCCCGCAGACCATGCCATGTCGCAACGCACGCATCATTCTGAAAACGTCTCTCAGGTACGCCTGTCCGGATTCTGTTCCGGATCGCCTGTCCCGATGATATCCCGGGTCGATGCATCTGCGCGCGTTTCCGGCGCCGGGCGCTCTGGCAAAACGGTCACCATACCCTCCGGCGCAATCACCGTATGCGGGTCCGGCACGCCGGGTACCGTGCCGGCAGGCAGGGCCATCTCGGGATCGGCGTCTTCGGCCTGCATCTGCGAGGCGGGAGTCTGTCCGCCCTCTCCAACATCTTCCGGCTGCGTCTCCTCTTCATCCGACTCGAACAGCCGCAGCACTTTTGACTGATGGAGCTGCTTGAGCA
>DATLHT010000071.1:0-7595 GCA_035539795.1 Burkholderiaceae bacterium | reverse complement strand
CCGTGATCTCGCACCGTTCGGGCGAAACCGAGGACAGCACCATTGCCGATATCGCCGTCGGTACCAACGCCGGCCAGATCAAGACCGGCTCGCTGTCGCGCTCGGACCGCATCGCCAAGTACAACCAGCTGCTGCGCATCGAGGAAGATCTCGGCGATATCGCCAGCTACCCCGGCAAGGGCGTGTTCTACAATCTGCGTTGATGCCATGTGCCGGAGCCTGATTCCGGCACGCGCCGCGGCGCGGTCTACCGGCGATTCCGTCGGGAACACCGTGGCGCGGCATTCACCCCCTCACGCTTTCCGCTATTGCCGAACGAGCTGATATGCGCCTGATTTCCCTGATCCTGCTCGTGCTGCTGATCGCCATCCAGTTTCCGCTCTGGCTGGGGAAGGGCGGCTGGCTGCGCGTCTGGGAACTCGACCGCCAGGTCACCGAGCAGGACGCCAAGAACCAGACATTGAAATCACGCAATGCCAAGCTTGCCGGCGAGGTGCGCGATCTCAAGGAAGGCACGGGCGCTATCGAAGAACGCGCGCGCCATGAGCTGGGCATGGTCAAGGAAGGCGAAGTCTTCGTCCAGTTCGTTGCACCCGCTCCTGCTACCAGCGCTACGCCGCCGCTGCCGCCCCCGCCGCCAAAGCCCGAATCCGGCCGCCGGTAGTCCGCCATGAACTGGCTGGAAGCCGCATCATTCGCGCTGTCGCTCGCCTGCGTCGCCTGCAATATCCGTCAGAATCCCCTGGGCTGGGTCTTCGCTATCGCTGGCGCAGCCCTGTATGCCATCGTATTCTTCGAGGCACGCCTGTATGGCGATGCCGGCCTGCAGCTGTTCTTTATCGGGACCTCGGTATTCGGTCTCTGGCAGTGGCTGTTCGGTCACATGCCGGATGCGGACGCACCATTGCGCCCGCGCCGCATGGACCGCCGGGCGTTGGCCATTGCCGGCGCCGGCTGGGCGGGGGGCTATGCCATGCTGGCGTGGTTCCTGTCGCGCCACACCAATTCTGACGTTCCGCATATCGATGCCTTCCTGACGGCCGGCAGTATCGTCGGCCAGTTCGCGCTGGCCCGCAAGTTCATCGAGAACTGGTGGATCTGGCTGGTCGTGGACCTGCTCTATATCGGCCTGTACCTGCACAAGTCGCTCTATCTGACAGCCGTGCTGTATGCGTTGTTCGTGGTGATGTGCGTGGCGGGTCTGCGGCAATGGAAACGGGCGGTGGCGGCATGAACGCATGCATGCATCCGGTGCGGTCCCCGGGGCGGCACTTGCGGACATCGTGGAGGTCGCAATGACGTCGATGCGGCAAGCCATCCCGCCTCCGGCAACGCGCCGCGCCAGTCTGGTTACGACCGTGGCCATCCTGGGTGCGGAGTCGACGGGCAAGTCCGACCTGTCCATGGCGCTGGCCGAACACTATCGTAGACAGGACATCACGGTGGCAGTCGTGCCGGAGTACCTGCGCACCTTCGTCGAGTGCAAGGGCGATGTGCCAGTCGAGCCGGAGCAGCGTCATATCGCCCGCATGCAACGCGCCGCCGAGTTGTGTGCGCGTCGTACGGTGGCGCAGCAGGGTGGCGGACTGGTGCTGTGCGACACCACGCCGTTGATGACGGCGATCTACAGTCGTTTCTGTTTCCAGACCTGCGATGCCGAGACGGCGCGCCTTGCGGCGTTGCATGACTATCCGCTGACGCTACTCACACTGCCCGATATTCCGTGGGTTGCCGATGGCCTGCAGCGCGCCAGCGAGGACGTGCGCACTGCAGTGCATCGCCGTGTGCTGGCCGCCTGCCGTGTCCGGGGCATCGACTATGTGCGGATTGGCGGGTCGCCCGCCGAGCGGTTGATGCAGGCTGTCCTGCAGATTGACCGCGTCATGCGGCTGGTCTGACAGGCGCGATGCAGGCAAGGATAAACGAGGGAACAGTCGGAGCGGGCGGCGCAGGGCAGGGGTGTCTATCAGTCGGCCGGTCTCCGGCTGGGCGGTGAGTCACTGAACCCGGTGGCGCGCGCCGGCACGCCGGCAATGCAGTTTCGGATATGTGACCAATACGGATGCCGCCCCGTGACCTAACTTACCACCAACCCGGTCCCCAGTAGTACCCCGGATAGCCAATGCTGACGCCGACACCGCTGCGGTGCCGGCCCCGGCTGCCCCAGTGGCCGTAGAAACCCACGCTGCCTGCATACGGCATGACATAGGCCGGGTAGGCTGGATAAGCCACATAAGGATATGCGCGATAGGCATAGGCGCGATAGGCGGCGCGGCGTTCTGCCGTGATGGCGGCTTCCTGTTCACGCAGGATGCGCGCGTTCTCGGCATCGAGCTGCTGGCGTTCCTTCGCGCTCAGGGTGGGTGGTGGCGCGGCGGCCGCGCCGTCCGGCAGGCGTGCCATGCGCGGGCTGCCATCTGGGCCGCGGTCGATCACGGTACATCCGCCTAAGGCCAGTGCCAGTGTCAGCGCAAGGACCGGGACACGTGTGGTCCGTTTGGCGAGCCGGAAGCGAGACTGGCGCCGGTTCGATCTGCCAGGGGTATGCATGGTGAACAGCCTCCGGGTCGCGATAGCGGTTGGACGGTTGCCCGCGGGCACAAGTTTCCTGCGTCTGGATCGTCAGTGATGCTGGTTCGATACCGCTTTGACGCTCTGCGATACCGGTTTTTCGGTGAACAGATGCGCACAATCGACTGCATCGAAGGCATAGTGCTGGCCGCAGAACTCACAGTTCACATCAACCTGATCGCGTTCCGCCAACACGCTTGCGACTTCTTCTTCCCCGAGCATGCGCAGCATCGCGCCGACCTTCACACGCGAGCATGAACAGTTGAATCGCGGGTGGCGCGGCTCGAACAGGCGCACGCCAGCCTGCTGGGTTTCTTCCCAGAACAGGCGCCGCAACAGGGTTTCCGGCGGCACCTCGAGCAGCTCGTCGGTTTGCAGCGTGCCGCCGAGATGGCACACGCGCTCCCAGGTGTCGAGGTCTTGTGCCGGCACGCCCGGTGCGAGCGGCTGGCCGGTTTCGCCGATGACGGAGCCATCGGTTCCCGCCATGGATTTACCGCCGTAGGTCGGCAGGCGCTGCAACAGCATGCCGGCCGCAACATTGCCGTCGGCTGCGAGCCATAGCCGCGTATCGAGCTGCTCGGAGGTCAGCATGTAATGCTCGAGGACCGCGCTCATGTCGGGCAGCGGACCGTGGCGGCCGGACAGGGGCACCACGCCTTGGTACGGTTGCTGGCCGGGCAGCTTGTCCTGCGGGTCGAGCGTGATGGCGAAGCGGCCCTGGCCGTTCACGTTCACTAGCTGGGCCAGCGTGGCATCCTCGGCAATCTCCACATCGTCGGCCAGCTTAGCGGTGGCGCGCAGCGAGAGGTCCGAGTGGCATTCCACCACCAGCATGCGCACCGGGCCGTCGCCATGGATCTGCATGACGAGCGCACCGTTGAACTTGAGATTGGCGGTCAGCAGTGCGGCCGCAGCGGTCATCTCGCCGAGCAGGCGGCGCACGGCGGGCGGATAGGTGCGCCGCCGGCTGATTTCCTGCCAGGTGTCGGACAGGCGGACGAGTTCGCCACGCACCGGCGCGGCTTCGAACATGAATTTCTGCAGGGTGTCGGGTATGGCGTGTGTCACGTTCAGTCGATTCGCTTCAAAGTAGTCTTGTAAATGGCCTGGCGCTCGGCATAGCTCTCCGCGCCCGTGCGCATGCGCGCCACGTCGTCATCCGTCAATTGACGCACGACCCGGGCCGGCGCGCCCAGGATCAGCGAGCGGTCCGGAAAGGTCTTGCCTTCCGTGACGATGGCGCCCGCGCCCACCAGACATTCCTTGCCGATGACGGCATGGTTGAGTACCACGGCCTGGATGCCGATCAGGCTGCCGTCGCCGATGGTGCAGCCATGCAGCATGGCCTGGTGCCCGACGGTCACGTAGTCGCCGAGCGTCAGCGGCGCGCCCGCGTCGGTGTGCAGGACCGCGTTTTCCTGGATATTGCTGGCTTCACCGATGGTGATGGGATCGTTGTCGCCGCGCAGCACCGCGCCAGGCCATACGCTCGCGCATGCTTTCAGGCGCACATTGCCGATGACGGTCGCACCGGGCGCGATATAGGCGGAATCGTCCACGGTCGGGGTGAGGTCGCCAAGCTGGTACTGCGCCATGAGGGAAAGGCTCCTGTCGTGAGATGGTGGCAGCCGCCGGGGTATTCAAGCTGGCATGTCGAAAGCGATTGGCGAGACGCGGGCCGCCGGGAGATGTGGACATCGGCGGACGTCGCCAGCATCGGTCACAGGGGTGCTCCGCAAGCCGGCTGCGTCTCTTACAATGCCGGATTCCCAGGATTTTACGCCGATGTCGACTTTCCCATGCATTCGCCGCGCGGCCCTCACGGCCCTGTGCCAAACCGATCCCGCCGAAAAGGCGCGCACGGTCCGCGCACTGGCGGCCGACGGCGCGGCACAGCCAGATGCGGCATTTGCGCCGGCGCTGCGGATCACGGATTTTCCGGAGGACCAGCGTGCGGCGATCCCCGGGCGGCCTGCGCAGCCGGAACTGGTCTCCGCACGCTTCGTGCCGCGCCGCGCGGTGGTCTCGCGCGAAGGCCGCGCAGCCTTGCTGCATGCCCTCGCGCATATAGAATTCAATGCCATCAACCTGGCGCTCGATGCGGTGTGGCGCTTCGATGATATGCCGGTGCCGTTCTATCGCGACTGGCTCCGGGTGGCAGGCGAGGAGGCATATCACTTCGACCTCCTGGTCGGACATCTTGCCCGGCTCGACGCGGCCTATGGCGATTTTCCTGCTCATAACGGGCTGTGGGAGATGGCCGAGAAAACAAGCGACGATGTGCTCGCGCGCATGGCGCTGGTGCCGCGCACGCTCGAGGCGCGTGGCCTCGATGCCTCGCCGCCGATCCGGGCGCGGCTGGCACAAGCCGGTGATATGGAAGCTGCGGCGATTCTCGACATCATCCTGCGCGACGAAGTGGGTCATGTCGCCATTGGCAACCACTGGTATCGATGGTGCTGTGCACGTGCCGGCGCCGATCCGCTGGCAATCTATGATGCCCTGGTCGAGCGCTATGATGCGCCGCGCCTGCGCGGTCCGTTCAATTTCGAGGCGCGCGCGGCAGCCGGGTTTGATGCGGCAGAGCTGGCTCAGTTGCGCGCTGCAGAACCGGATGTGCCGTCACACGGATGAGTCGTGTGTGCGGTCGGACGGTGGGGCTGCGGGAATCTCTGCGGATGGGTTTGTCGATACGGCCGCAGGATCTGCTCCGGACCCGGCGCGAGCCCCGGCCGCGGCTTCTGCGGCAAGCGACGCCATGAACTCGGTCGCCATCGTGTTCAACACGGCGACCTCCTCATCCGACAACTCGCGCGGCGTCGTATCGAGCAATGCCAGGCAACCCAGGATGTAGCCATCACCGTCCTTCAGAGGCACGCTGCCGTAAAACCGCAGGCTGTGCGCCAGCGTCAGCCGGCTCCCGGCGAAGCGCGGGTCGCGGGCAATATCCGGGATGACCAGTGCATCCTCTTCATTGAGGATGCGTGCGCAGATTGCTTCTTCGCGCGCAGTCCCGGACTCGCTACCCGGCAACAGGCTGCCAGGGGTGTGCACCCAGTCGTGGTCGAGCCACGCCAGTTGGGCATACCGCACGTCGAAGACATCGGCAACCCGCTGCAGGAACAAGCGATAGCCTTCAGTGCGATGCGGGGCGAGTGCATCGCTGGCGTGCAGTCGGGCCACGCGTTCGGCGTCATTGGCAGGACGGGGCATGGGCGCTTGGATGCCGACCAAGTCGGTCAGCGCAGCCAGGCGTAGCATCAGTTCATGCATGCTGTTGACGATCGCCGTGACGCCGAGTCGTTCTGGCGCCGACTCGGTCAGCAAAGCGGGCGGTGCGTTCCAGAGCGCCAGGACGATGCGCAGGTCGGGCCAGCGGCGTGTGAGGCGGCGCGCCCAGTGGCGCACCTGTGCGCCGGGCCGCGGATGAAATACCGACAGGCAGAGGATTTGCACGCCATCGAGCCGGTGTGCTTCCGCAGGATTGGCGCCGGCGCTCAAGGCAATGGACTCGTGCCGCGCGTCTTGGCCATGCAAGGCCAGTGCATGCGCCATCATGCCGGCCGCCAGCGCATCGACTTCCCAGCGGCCGCCAATGCAGAGAATCCGTGGCCCGCCTGCAGGCGCGACGGAAGCGGTGGCCGTGGGCGGATAGGCATCCGCGACTTCCTCCAGGACTTCCGACATGCCGTGCACCAGACGCAGGCGGTGCTGCGCGGTAGCGACGTCGGCATAGCGTTCGCAAGCGAGCCGCAGTGCAGGGATGGCGATCTCATCGAAGACGGTGGTCACAGCCGCGGCTGTGGCGACAGGCGTGACGGGCGATGGCAGTTCGGCATCGATCGCCTCGGTGGTCATCTCGATGGCTTCCTCGACGCCGCCGCCGAGCAGTCGTTGATAGAGCCGCTGCGGTGGTGCCAGCACCGGATCGCTGCCGAGCAGGACTTCCATGAACTGCAGGGCGGGAATGTAGCGTCCGAGCACCAGCAGGCACACTGTCAGTGGCGTCGACAGAATCAGCCCGATCGGTCCCCAGATAGCGGTCCAGAACATGGCCGAGACAATGATGGACAGTGTCGAGAGGCCTGTGCTCGAGCCATACAGCCATGGCTCGATGATGTTGTTGCTGATCAGCTCGAGCGTGAGGATGACACCCAGCGTCCACAGCAGCATGTTCCAGGTGGGATCGATGGCGAAGGCAAGCGCCAGCGGAAAGGCCGCGGACAGCATCGGGCCGATGTAGGGGACGAAGCGCATGACGGCGGCCACCGTGCCCCATAGCACCGCCCCCGGCACGCCGATAAAGTACAGCGCTACGCCGAGCGGGATCCCGTAGATGGCATTGACGACCATCTGCATGCGCAGGTACCGGCCGATCCGGTCCGCAGCCTCGTCGAGTGCATCGGTCGCCAGGTGCAGGTTGCCGCCCATGAGGCGCAGCAGGCGTTCGCGCAGGTCGCTGCGCCCCAGCAGGATCAGGACCACGAAGAGCAGGACCATGCCCGCCATCAAGACTGGCGCGCTGACGATGCCGAACCATTCCATCAGCTGGGCCATCGGCGCCTTGGGTGCCGGAATGATCTCGACGCGCTGGATGGTGCGGCCTGTGGGCGCTACGCCCGACGTGGACTCGCCGGTCGTCTTCGCCAGTTCGCGCTCCACCGTGTTGTAGGTCGACAATGCGCCGTCGAGTGCGCCGGGCCCCTTGATGACCTTGCGCATGCGCGTCAGCTTTTCGCGGATGGTGGTCTGGTAAGAGGGCAGGTCCTTGCTCAGCGCCGTCACCTGGCTACCGAGATAAGTACCCGCTCCACCGAGTGCGGCGACGGTGATGCCGACCACCATCAGGACCGCCGCCATGCGCGGTACGCCCCAGCGCTTGAGGCGCGCCACCGCCGGGTCGAGCAGGAAGCTGAGCAGGATTGACAGCGCCAGCGGAATCAGAAGATCGCGGCCGAAGAACAGTGCGGCAATGATCAGGGCCGCAATTAGCAGGCCGATGAGCAGCCGCAGTGCTGGCA
>DATLHT010000070.1:0-3483 GCA_035539795.1 Burkholderiaceae bacterium | reverse complement strand
AGGTACGCCTGCGGCTCAACAGCCTGGTGGTCGGGCTGGAGCAGGATCGCCGCCTGAGCCGCGTTACCTATGGCGTCGATGGCGCCCTGTACGCAGCCGAAACCACGCATATCGTACTGGCCGGCTACAACATGATGATTCCGTTCATCATGCCGGAGCTGCCTGCGCCGCAGAAGACCGCGCTGCGCGACGCCGTCAAGGCGCCCTTGATCTACACCAAGGTGGCGCTCGACAACTGGCGCGCCTTCGATGCGCTCAAGACGCGCAGCGTCCACGCGCCCACGCAGCGCTATACCGATCTTCGGCTCGAGACGCCGGCCGGTACGAACCCGGACGATCCGGTGGTGCTGCACATGCTGTACGTGCCGACCGTGCCGGACAGCGGCATGACGGCGCGCGAGCGTTTCCGCGCCGGACGCGCGCAGTTGCTGGCCACGCCGTACGAGGCGCTGGAGCGTGATGTGCTCGGCCAACTCGATCGCATGCTGGGGCCGGCCGGCTTTGCATCGAAAAAAGATGTACGCGCCATCACCGTCAATCGCTGGTCGCACGGCTATGCGTGCATGCCGAATAGCCTCTTCGAGGATGTCGAGGCTGCGCAGAAGCGGCTGCAGGTTGCCGCTGCCCCGGCGGGGCGGGTGACCATTGCCAACAGCGATGCGGCCGGCAGCCCGTCCGTCGGCGCCGCCATTGAACAGGCTGCGCGCGCCGTGGAGGCGTTCCGCTAGTCGGTGTGCTAGTCGGTGTCGGTGACGAGGTGCGCGAGCTTGTCGCGCACTCCCGCCCAGCGCGCATGCTCCGGCATCGGCGCTTCCGAGCGCGGCAGCACAGGCCAGTCGGCGCGCTGCGAGAGCGTCGCGTTCAGGGCGATGAAATGCTGCTGATGAAGCGGGACATCATCGGCCGAGTAGATGGCATCGACCGGGCACTCGGCCACGCACAGCGAGCAGTCGATGCAGCCATCGGGATCGATGACCAGGAAATTCGGTCCGGCATGGAAGCAGGACATCGGGCAGACATCCACGCAATCGGTGTAGCGGCACTGGATACAGGCTTCGGTAACGACAAAAGGCATGGTTGCGTGGGCAATCGGAGGACGGCAGGCACGCAAGGGCGCTCCGCCAGCATGGGGCAATCAGATCTGACGATGGTGCCATGCCCGCGCTGGCGCAGGACGCCGGAATCTTGATGCAGTCCTGCAGATTTTCTGAACCAGTGCGACACAAGAGTATCTCCCGCTGTGCTGGGACACGCCTTGCGCGACCCTCTCGCTAAGGCGCGGTCGCCTGGCAGACATCTACCCACTGCGCCTCGGTGATGCGCACCAGTTCGGCGGGAGCAATACGCACCGCGGTATGTACGCCACCCGCTGCCGGCAGGACCTCGTCATATGCCTGCAGCGAAACATCCACGTAGACCGGCAGTGGCGTTGCCAACCCGAATGGGCACACACCGCCCACCGGATGGCCGGTGATCGCCTCCACATCCTCGGCCGCGAGCATGCGGCCCTTGCCGAACTGTTCCTTGAACTTGCGGTTGTCGACGCGCGCGTCGCCCTTGGCCACCAGCAGGATCACCCGGTCATCCGAGAGGCGGAACGACAGCGTCTTGGCGATGCGGCCCGGCTCGACGCCGTGGGCTTCTGCCGCCAGCGCCACGGTAGCAGTGCTGGTCTCGAGTTCAATGATCGGAATGGCGAGGTGCCGCGCAGCGAAGAAGGTGCGGACGGATTCAACGGTCATGATCAGGATAGCGTACGAGGTTGGCTGCCCGGCCGGTGCATGCGGGTCAACAGGCATGCAGGCAAGGGCAAAGCCGTGATTGTAGCTTTTCGGGAAACGACACGGTCCGACGCATGATGTACGGCGCCGGTTACACCCGAAACACAGTGATACAGATACGGCACACAACTTTACGGAAGCCCTCGCTAGACTGCAGTCACCCGATCAACAAAGGAGCGATCCATGAAGACACGTCAGATCCTGGCCGCCGCCGCGCTTGCCGCCGCTTCCCTGGCCGCTGTGCCGATGACCGCGCAGGCTGCAGTCGGCGTGAGCATTTCCGTTGGTGTGGCTCCGCCGCCGGTGCGCTACGAACCGGTTCCCGCCCCGCGGGCCGGTTATGTCTGGGCGCCTGGCTACTGGGCTTGGCAAGACCGGCGCCATGTTTGGCAAGGTGGTCATTGGGTGCGGGCCCGCCCCGGTTACGCTTATGCCGCGCCGCGCTGGGTGCGTGCCGGCAACGGCTGGCGCCTCGAGCGTGAACAGTGGCGTGCAGAGCGTCGCGCTGATCGACGCGAGCGGGTCTATGATCGGGGTTACCGACAAGGTTATCGCCAGGCCAATCGCGATGACCGCCATGAGCGGCATGATCGTCACCCTGGGCGCGGCCATGCCTATGGACATCGCCACTGAGCAGCGACGGGTGCGGAGTTTGTAGGTGGGGCACCGACAAAGAGTTCAGTCCGTGGCCGACAGTAGCGCAATATCCGACTGCATACACTGATAGTGCACTCTCCCCCGAGATGCCCCTTAAGTCCACATTCCCCTTTGTGGCAAACATTTCCCGCTGACCCGTCGTCAGCGGGATTCTTTTTTGGGCATCGTTACTATTGCTTACAGCTTTAGCCCACAGGTTGCACCCGGTGTGATGCTGCACACCTACAATAAGAGCACGAAAAACATCTCAGCTCGGCTGACGCGACAGGAGAGACCCCCATGAAACAACGTATTCTGCTGGCCCTTGGCGTGTCTGCGGCATTGCTGTCCGGTGCAGCGGCTGCGGATGTCCGTGTCGGTATCGCGGTCGGTGTACCCGGCGTCGTCGTGGCCGGCCCCGGCTATTACGCGCCGCCGCCGGTCTACTACGCACCGCCTCCGCGTTATGTCCATCCGGCGCCGGTGTACTATGCGCCGCCTCCGGCCGCCTACTACTACGGCCCCCCACGCGGTTACTATCGCCATCCGGGACATGGTCATGGCCATCGCCATTGGAAACATGAGCACCGGCGCGGACACGGTCATCGCTGACACGGCGCACACGTCATTCTGGAGAGCCCCCATGCGGGGCTCTTTGCTTTTTGGCTGGGGCAGGAGGTTCGCGCTTCCCTTGCGGGTCTGCAGCAGGAGACGGGACGGGCACGGGACGGGCAACAAGGCAGCATCTCCACGATACTCGAGTCGGATCCGCGGGTCGGGGTCTTGTCTTCACTACGATACTTTTCATCACGGCGATGCAGCGTCTTCATGCCGCACGGGCTTGGCGCGGGCGAGGGGCGGGGTATACTTGCAGCCAAACTCAATTCCCAAGGAGCCACGCATGTACCAGAAGTCCGCCCTGAGCGCTGCCGATGTGAAGAAGATCATGGCAGCCGCCGAAGCCGAAGCGACCCAGAACGGCTGGGCCGTGTCGATTGCCGTGGTTGACGATGGCGGCCACCTGCTGGCGATGCAGCGTCTCGATAAGGCCGCGCCGATTTCGTCG
>DATLHT010000069.1:0-2987 GCA_035539795.1 Burkholderiaceae bacterium | reverse complement strand
TCGCTACTCCAAGCATCCTGCTTACATCTGCAAGAACCTTTCGTGGTGGTTGATCTCGGTGCCGTTCGTGTCGACAGCGGGAACCACGGCTGCGCTCCTGAATTGCCTGGCCCTGTGTGGCGTCAACGCAATCTACTGGTTGCGCGCCAGAACCGAAGAGCGTCACTTGATGCACGATGAGACCTATCGGCAATACGCCGCCTGGGTTGCAGAACACGGCATCATTGGCCGATGCCGCCGAATTGTTGCTCGAACGGGTCGTTGATCAATGAGCGCGCGATGGGCGAAGGTCACCGTTCCTTTACTTCTCGCTTCTGTCGTGGGCTGCTCCTTCGAATCCCCTTCCATGCGTTCGCAATGCGTCGCCTCATTGTTGGCGGGGCAAAGCGAACTCAGGCACGGAATAGCCGTCTTTGACGACGTAGATGGCAATGTCTCCCAAAGCAGCGGTGACTGGGTGGCACGATACCGACTGATTTTTGATCGGCCATTGCCCGCCGCCAGTCTCAGCAAACCGATCGTCGCCAGCGAAATCCGCAGACTCATGCTTGCAGGGAAGCTCTCGTTGGATGATGCGGTCGTGGATGAATTACCTTCTGCGAGAAAGGACATCAAGGACAACGCGCACGCCGGAATCCGGATCAGGCACCTGTTGCAGCATGCAGCGGGCTTCGACCGCAATCTGAGTGGCGATGCCTTGTGGATGGATAATTTCCCGAATCCGCCTCAGGCCAGTTGCGCAAACGCAGCGGATCTCGTCCTGCGCCGGCCGCTGGATTTTTCTCCGGGCCAGCGCGTGGCCTACAGCAATGCAGGTTATTGCCTCCTCGGCCAGGTGTTGCTGACGAAGAGTGAACTTTCCGCCCGTGATCGCTCATTCCTCGAGAGCCCACTGGGTGCTGCGGGCGGCTGGACGTCCACTCCTTCGGACCTGCATGCGCGACTGAAGCAATCGCTTCCCCTTGCCCACATCGATGATGCCATCGCATTGCCGGATGGCAGCCATTACGACTACGGTTGGCGACACTCGCCTCGAACAGACGAAGGGCCGGAGTGGACGCATTTTGGCCGCCTGCCGGGCTTGCTCACGTTGGCCGTCACCGATGGCCAGGGGAAGCTGTTGGTGGCGTACTTCGATGGCGACCCGGATGACGTTGACCTGAGCGCCTCGACACTTTCTCGCGACGCGTGGAAATGCATGCGCCTGTCGCGGTAACCCGGCCCAAGGTCTGACACACTTACGCCCATTGACCCCTTACATACCTACTTCGATGACCGAAATCTCCGCCCAGGATGTCATTCACACCTATCGCCGCTACGCCCCGGTGTACGACGCCCTGTTCGGCGCGGTGCTCGGCCCTGGCCGCAAGCGCATGGCCCGGCGACTCGCCACGATTTCACCGCAGAACGTGCTCGAAGTGGGCGTGGGAACGGGACTGGCGCTGCGTCACTACCCTGCCGGGTCGGACATCATCGGTATCGATCTTTCTCCCGATATGCTGGAGCGCGCACAGGCGCAAGCCAGCAAACTGCCCAATCACCGAATCGCCCTGCACGCCATGGACGCGGAGAATCTGGCCTTTGACGACGGCAGTTTCGACTGCGTCACTGTCCCGTATGTCCTTTCAGTGACGCCGGATCCGGATCGACTGGTATCGGAATTGCGTCGAGTCTGCAAAGTGGGCGGTCATATCATCATCGTCAATCACTTCAGCGGCAGTCGGTTCTGGTGGCTTCTGGAGCGGATGGTCAAGTCAGTCGCCGATCGGATTGGCTTCCGCTCCGAGTTCGACTTCGGTCGCCATGTGCTGGCGCATGACTGGCATGTGGAGGAAGTGGTTCCCGTCAATCTGTTTGGCCTGTCCCGCCTAGTCGTCATCCGCAATGTCTGAAGCTGGCGCCTTGCCATGGCGCCGTAGCCTTGCGGTCGAGTTGTTGGCCTGGGGACTCATCGCCGCCGGCTTCCTGATTGTTTACATCGCCCATTTCGAGGCGACGTGGTCAATGGCGCCGGGCCATCTGGTGCGCTTGCTGGCCCTGTGGCTGGGAACGGTGGGCGTGAGACTTCTGCTTCGCACCTGCCTGCCAACCACGCGAGCCACTGGCTTCCTGACAAGTGCCATCACGCTGTCGGCCTGGTCCATTGTCGCCCTGTGGTATGTCGCCGTACTGGTGGGACTGGCTTCGTGGGGTCGCGTCACCACTTGGCCCTTGATCAAGACGTATGCAGGCCAGTACGGCTACTTGGCACAGTCCCTGGGGATTCCCGGTTGGCTGCCGGTCATTGGCTTGCTGGCGTTCGCGTTGGTTCTGGTGATCATTGAACGCCTGCCGGGAATGCGACCCGGCTGGACGGCAGCGCTGAAGTCCAGGTTCACGGGTCGCTCCCCAGCGTTGCTGCTCGCCTGCTTGCTGTTGGCGATTCCGGGGGCCGTATTGTTCCGGGATTTCCAGGTGGGCGCGGGCCATTCCCAGGAACCGTTCCAGCTCAGTTTTTATCCAGAACGAGGCCAGCAGCGTCAGACGCATGTTTTCGGCGAGTCTCCGACCCTGGATGCGGAGGAAGCTGCAGCTCGGCGTCTGTACATGCCCGTCCCGGCGAAGCATAAGCGCAATGTCATCCTGATTGTTGGCGATGCATTGCGCGCGGATCATATGGGCTTCGGGGGATATGCCAGGGACACCACGCCCTATTTGGATCAGCTTGCACGGGATCCGCGGGCGTCAGTCTTGCCGCTGCGTTCGGTCTGTGCAGAGTCCACGTGTGGCCTGATGGCGCTGGCCAGTTCCCGCCCAGTTCACTTGATGCCGGCGATCCCGTTTTCTTTGCATGAGGTACTGCGTCGCCAAGGCTACCGGGTGCGCTTTGTGCTGGGTGGCGATCACACCAACTTCTATGGGCTGCGCGAGATGTATGGCAAGGCCGATAGCTATTTCGACGGCAGCACGCAGTCAGCTGGCTACATGAATGACGACCAGATCGTGGT
>DATLHT010000068.1:0-7422 GCA_035539795.1 Burkholderiaceae bacterium | reverse complement strand
ATCCCTGCATTGTATCCGCGACCCGTGGCATGTCAGGCATGACAACCATACGGGATGTCGCGTCGGCGCATCGCTGCACATACTGCATATTGCTTCTTTCAACTTCTCTGGAGTACCGATGGGCTCATGGATTCTCGACACCATTCAAAGCATGGGCTATCTCGGCCTCATGTGGCTGATGTTTGTCGAAAACGTTTTTCCGCCGATTCCGTCCGAACTGATCGTGCCGCTGGCGGGCTATCTCGCTGCGGATGGCAGCCTCAGTTTCATGGGCGTGGTGGTGGCTGGCACGGCCGGTGCGCTGATCGGCACGATGCCGTTCTACTGGGCCGGTCGCGCACTCGGCGAGGCGCGCGTCCGCCAACTGGTCCGCCGCTATGGACGCTGGCTGGCGATTACCGAAGGCGATATCGACATGGCAGCGCGCTGGTTCGATCGCCATGGTGGCGCCACGGTCTGTTTCGGACGTTTGATTCCGGCGGTGCGGTCGGTTATCTCGCTCCCGGCAGGACTGATGGGCATGCGCTTCCTGCCATTCCTGTTTTACAGCGCCATCGGTTCCTTCACCTGGACCTTGATCCTGGCCAGCGCAGGCTACATTCTTGGCAGCCAGTTCGAGGCCGTGTCGCACTACCTTGACCCGGTCTCGACCGTCGTGGCTATCATCGTGGTAGCGCTCTATGTGCGTAAGGTCTGGGTGTATCGCCACAGCGCCTGAGCGCCGCAGGCCCGTTACACGTCATCGAGCGTGATGCGCTCGCGCAGCCATGCCATCAGTTGCCGCGTCGCCTGTGTGCGATAGCGGCTCGGCAGCGTCAGCATGAAGACATGCGAGCCGAAGACCGTCAGTTCGTGATCGCCAAAGAGCCGCAGCAGCGTCCCGTTGCGCAGCTGTTCGCCGACCACATAGCGCGGCAAGATACCGAGGCCAAGGCCAGCCAGCGTGGCATCGCGCAGGAATGCGAAATTCTCCGATTGCACCTCGGGCACCAGACGGATTTCCTGCCGCACTGACTCGCGCCGTGCCGTCAGCTTGAATGGCTGGCCGACCGCTGCCGCACAGATGATGCGTGCATGCTGCAGCTGGCGGATGTCATCGCCGGGCGGATGCGCGGCCAGATAGGCCGGCGTGGCGCACAACACCCAGTCCACCTTGCCGAGATCCGTGGCGACCAGCGATTCTGGCGGCCGCGACAGCACGCGGATGGCGATATCCACATCTTCCGAAACCAGATCGGTAATCTGGTTATCGAACACCACATTCAATGTGACGCCAGGATGGCGGCGTTTGAAATCGATCAGCAGGGGATTGAGCCACACCTGGCCGAAGCCGGTCGGCACGCTGACACTGACCTTGCCATGCAGCGATTTGCCAAGCGATGAGACCGTCGCATGTGCCGCCGCGAGCTCGCGCGCCACGATCTGGCCGTGCGCATGCAGGGCCCGGCCGACTTCGGTCAGTTCCAGCGAGCGCGTGGTGCGCTTGAACAGCTGGGCGCCGACGGCGCGCTCCAGCGCCTTCAGCCGGTAACTGAGGCTGGAGCGGGAGAGCTTGAGCTTGCGCGCGGCGGCACTGAGATTGCCGGCGTCGACGATGTCGACCAGCAAGGTGAGATCGCTTCCCTGCATGACGATCCGATTTTGTTGAAAAGATTGCGACATTCTGTTCGCCGCTGTGCATATTGTCAAAACAGCCGCATCAAATCACACTGGACGCTCTCCGGCCTGCGCCGGCTGGCACTGTTTTTTCGAAAGGATGGACCCCATGGCGATCGATACTGAATCGTTTTCCCTGCTGCGCGACAGCGTGCAGCGTTTCATCGACACGCGGCTGGCGCCGGCGGAGAACCGGATCGAGGAAGAGGACGATGTGCCACAAGAGATCGTCGACGACATGAAGGCGATGGGCCTGTTCGGCCTGTCGATTCCCGAGCAGTACGAAGGCATTGGCCTGTCGATGGCACAGGAGTGCGAGGTCGCATTCGATCTCGGCCATACCGCGCTGGCCTTCCGCTCGGTGTTCGGCACCAACGTCGGCATCGGCTCGCAGGGCATCTTGATGGACGGGACCGAAGCACAGAAAACGGATTATCTGCCGCGCATCGCCAGTGGCGAGCTGATCATCTCCTTCGCGCTCACCGAACCGAACGCCGGCTCAGATGCCGCCGCGCTGCAGACGCGTGCCGAACGGGATGGTGACCATTACGTGATTACCGGCACCAAGCGTTTCATCACCAACGCGCCGCGCGCCGGCGCCTTCACGCTGATGGCCCGCACCGACGGACCCGGCGCATCGGGCATCTCGGCCTTTATCGTACCGGCAGACCTGCCCGGCATCACGCTGGGCAAGCCGGACCGCAAGATGGGCCAACGTGGCACCAAGACCTGCGATGTGATGCTCGACGGCGTGCGGGTTCCGGCGGCGAACATCATCGGGGGCGTGCCGGGACGCGGTTTCAAGACCGCCATGAAGGTGCTGGACCGTGGCCGTCTCCATGTTTCGGCACTGGCTTGTGGCATGGCCGAGCGGCTGATTCGCGATGCGGTGGAATATGCCAAGGAACGCAAGCAGTTCGGCCAGCGCATCGCCGACTTCCAGCTGGTACAGGCCATGCTGGCCGACAGCCAGGCCGAGCTGTATGCCGGGCTCAGCATGATGCGCGACTGCGCGCGGCGCTACGACGCCAAGCCGGCCGGACAGGCCGATCCCGAAGTCAGCATGCTGGCCTCGTGCACCAAGATGTTCTGTACCGAGATGGTGGGGCGTGTCGCCGACCGCGCCGTGCAGATCCACGGTGGCTCCGGCTATATCGCCGAGTACAAGGCCGAGCGCTTCTATCGCGATGTGCGTCTGCTGCGCCTGTATGAAGGCACCACGCAAATCCAACAGTTAATTATTGCAAAGAATATGCTGCGGTAAACCCGTCGGGCCGGGAAGCAGCTAAGCTCGAATACGTCGTTTCCATGCAGGATCTTCCCGGCATGAAGCTGTTCCACACACCTGCGGTATCGGCCCTCGCCGCGCGCATTCTCGTCGCTGAATCGGGACTGCCTGTGCGGCTCGTGCGCGTGCGCCTGAATGTCGGTCTCGATGAGGATGGCCTGGATTTCCGTGCCGCGCATCCAGACAGCAGGCTGCCTGCGCTGTGGCTCGATGACGAGACGCTGCTCGATACCGAAACCGACATGACGCTGGCATTGCTGGCGCGCATGCCGCCACATCCGGTCACCGCGCCATTACCCGACATGCCGGCCTTCCAGCAACTCCGCATGTGCCTGAAGTTTCTGGCCCATGAGGTGCACGCACACTTTCCAGCATTGCTGCGGCTCGACACAACGCCTTCTGCACGGTCTGCCGCCAGCGAGTCCTTGCAGCGCGCCTACGCACAACTCGATGCAATGCTCGCCCGCCAGACGTTCCTGCTTGGCGAGGCATTCACGTTGCCGGATGCCTATGCCTTCACGCTGTTGACGTGGAATCCACTCGTTGGTCTCGATACCACCTTATGGCCCGCGCTGGCAGCCTATACCGCACGAGTACGCGAGCGGCCAAACGTGATGGCCGCGCTGGCGGCGGAAGGCCTGCTGGAAGGATGGCGGGAGGATCTGCAGCCTTGGTCCGGTTGTGATCCGTCGCGGCGGGCATGAGATATCGTGATGTGGTGCGGTGTGGTAGTGCGCGCAAGGTACACGCTTGGCGCTAATGGTGTGTACTCAAGCCATGTGGGTCAGAACATGGTGCGGTCATGTCACGCGATGTCGGACACCCCGATTCAACCATCTCCAGTACTGATTGCATGGCGCACACATCGCCATCACGATCACCCCTCAACGACCCGGACAATCACCCCGGCAATTGACTGCGCATGACCAACAACCATGGCACGGTCGAATTGGTAATGCCGTCGATCTGTCCGGAGTCTCCGAGCTCGATCAGGCTCATCGACACTGACTGTTGCACATTGCCGCCGATAGCCTTGACCACGCGTGCGGCCATGTCTACCTCAACCACCAGATCGCAATGCATCGGCGTCGCGCCGAAACGGATTTCAGCGATATCGTTCATATACTTGTCGCGACCCCGGCCGCCACACACCATGTCGCCGACGCGTGGCAAGGCTGGCAGAGACATCACGCGAAATGCCGGTTCAGGAAGAATGCCATCGCGTGCGTCCACGACGTACATGGCATGCGAGGCCCCAGTCAGGAACTGACGTTCGTCGAGTCCCGCCTCGCGCATCAGCCAGGACAGGAAGGTGGCGGACCAGGCCCAACGTCCGGTGGTGATCTGCGTGCAGTCTGGCACGCGGCCCACGATGGCCCAGTAACGCTGTGCCAGCTGGCAACCGGTTGCGCTGGCTTCCGCACCGGTGCCATCCGGAAAACGCAGACAGGGCTTGCCATCAGCAGATGCTTGGGCGATGGCTTCGATGTCATCAAGTACTTCGCTATCCGGATTGTCGAGCGGGGCCATTACAGTATCGGTCTGTACTGCAGACACAGGCTGGACTGGCAAGGCTGGCGCAAGCGACGACGGTGTAATCACACAATAAGTGTCATCGCGGCCGACACGTACCTGCTGGCTTCCCCAGCGCTGCCATTCTTGCAGGGCAATGGCCACCATTTTCTGGCGAACTGGTAAACGCCGGTCGACATCGGGTGGCAACTGGCGCGCCACATTCAGGTCTGGCGCGGCCTGCGGGCGTACTGTCGGCGCCGGGCCTGCACATCCGGCCAGACCAGCGAGCGCCAGCAACACGACGGCAATGCGGCGGAAATCAAGTTGGAAAAAACACACGAACCGATGCGGACAGGACGTCATGGCATGCATTAGCGAACCGGCAGAAACTGCAGGAACTGTGCGCCGAACAGGCTATGGACATAACCAATGCCAGCACGGCGATATTTTTCGGTGACCAGACTGGCGACCAGGTCGACCCGTCCGATCATCTTGCCGAACTCCCGTTCGAAGGTCACATTGCGAGCCGCATCGCTGATTTCATTCGAAAGCAGCAAGGGTCGTTGACTGGCATCGCGGCGCGATGCCAGGATCCAGGCGGCGACCTCGAGATTACGCGCGGCATTGTAGAGATGCTGGGCATCGAGTCCGTCGAGCAGATAGAACTCCATGCGATTGCCATGCGCCATGATGAGCATGTCACCGAGTGCATAGATAAAGGCCGCCACACGATCGCCAGAGAAATTCGGATCGAGCGCCAGTGACAAGGCTTCGATATCGCGTTTGCCGCCCAGTTCAGGCCAGGGAGTACGAGTCTTGAGCGCAGCCAGGACGCGTTCGCTGGCAGCCGCTTGCGAGGTGGCGTGCTTGCGCCATTCGCGAGGATTGCGCTTGTACAGCTTGTCCATCAATGCGGCCAGGCTGTCGAGATTGGCGCGCATGGTCACGGTGGCGACGCGATTGAAATCGGATTGTGCGATTTCACCTACCGTGACCGAGGCACCTTTGACTTCGCCCCGTGTGACAGGAGCGGAGGTGGTGCAGCCCGCCAGCAGGGCAATCGCGAAGATCGCGCACTGATAGCTGGCGAATTGCATGCGGGGATGGAGAACCATCCTGCCGCATCAGCCGTTGACGGCGTCCTTGAACTTCTGGCCAGCCTTGAACTTGACGGTCTTGGCAGCGGCAACCTTGATTTCTTCGCCGGTACGCGGGTTGCGTGCCATGCGCTCGCCGCGCTCGCCCTGGCTGAACGTGCCGAAGCCGATCAGGCTGACGGAGTCGCCATTGGCCACAGCGTCCATGATGGTGCTCATCAGCACGTTCAGGGCTTGTTCTGCCTTGGCCTTGGTCAGACCGTCCACGCCGCCAGCGATGGCATCGATCAGTTCGGTTTTTGTCATTCTTGACTCCATCTTTGAAAAATTGAAGAGAAGCGATTCTTACGAGGAGAACGCTCACGGGCCACATGATAACGTGTTGTCGCGGCCTTCCCACCAAAATTTTGTTTCAGGATCGTTCTGTGGCGCGGTTGTGCGTCCTTATCACCGTTGTTTTGCCGTGATGTTTGTACGTTCAGCGAACGCGGCAGTAACACTGGAAATGAGCGTTTGAAGTTGGGGAAGACTAGATTGTTCACAACTCGATAGGACTACCCTTCAGGGTTTACTGTGTTGTTTACGTATACAAATAGTAGGTAATAGATAGAGCGCTAAGTTTTCTGTGGATAAGCCAGAATTGTTCTTCATAATCATGTGCTTGCGAGACAGATAACCACGTGGACGAGACCCTGGGGAAACGGGGATAAGCGACGGCGATGTCATCAGCCTGCCAAAGTTGTTCGATCTTGTCCCGGAACTGTCACCGCGGCACCCCCAGCCTGCTCACAGGATTTGCAGCCAGTTATCCACAGCTTGTGCGACGGCAGGGTTCGAGTTGCTGTCGTTCGATGGTGCGGATAGTGATATGCACGGGCCAACGGGGTGAAAACGCATGGGCTGGGCAATGATGGCCTTCCGGTGTACGCTCCATGTCTCGCGCAGTATGCGATCTTATTTTCGGGAAGAGTGTGATGGCAGCTTCGGCCACGAAGCGGGCGGCCCGGCCGTCCGGCGAACCGTTGGAAAAACAGCAGACAGGAAAGACCAGTGACGTCAAGGCGGCATCGCAATCGCGCGCCAGGCGTCAAGGTTCCGTGCAGGGCGTCGGTGTCGATGCAGGTACGGATACTGTGTTGTCTACCGATGCATCAATTCGTCTGAAAGGTACTGCCGCGGTCGAGCTGAAAGACCTGCGCAAAGATAAGTCCAAGAAGAAAGACAAGAAGAAGGCTGCGAAAAGTGTGAAGGCCAAGAAGACGGATAAACCGACAGCCGAAGACCGTATCGTGGTGCGCGAATCCGGGGTGCATGGCCGTGGGGTGTTTGCGCTGGCGTCCATCTCGGCTGGTGAGCGTGTGATCGAATACAAAGGCGAGCATATTTCGTGGAAGGAAGCGTTGCGCCGTCATCCCCACGATCCGGACGACCCTAACCACACCTTCTATTTCAGCCTGGAAAATGGTGACGCGATCGATGCCAAGTATGGTGGCAACGATGCGCGCTGGATCAACCATGCCTGCACGCCGAACTGCGAAGCGCGCGAAAAGAAAGGTCGTGTCTTCATCCATGCGCTGCGCGATATCGCACCGCAGGAGGAGCTGTTTTACGATTATGGTCTGGTGATCGAAGGCAAGCTGACGCGCAAGCTGAAGAAAGCCTTTGCCTGCCACTGCGGTTCGCCGGAATGCCGCGGCACCATGCTCGCGCTGAAAGACTGATTGGTTGTTCCGCAGGCGGTTGCCCGTGCATCACCTGTGCGGGTGCAATGCACCGTCAGATCGCCATCCCGGTTGCCTTGGCAGGCGAGGGTTCGGTATTCACGGGCAGGCAGATGACGAAGCGCATACCGGTGCCGGGATGCGT
>DATLHT010000067.1:0-8735 GCA_035539795.1 Burkholderiaceae bacterium | reverse complement strand
AGGTGGCCGCGCAGGATGTGATGCGCGCCGCGCCCGACGGCTATCGCCTGCTGCTCGGCACCTCGGGCAATCTGTCGCTGGTCCCGGCGCTGCGCAAGAAGCCGCCCTACGATGTGCTGGCCGATTTCACGCCCGTGGCGGACGTGGGTCGCTTCAGCTTCTTCCTCTATGTGCATCCCAGCGTGCCGGCCAAGACGCTCAAGGAATTCCTCGATTACGCCAAGGCCAATCCCGGCAAGATGAGCTACGGCACCGGCAACAACACGGGCGTCGTCGCGTTCTCGCACTTCAATATCCTGAACAGCCTTGATCTCACCCATGTCCCCTACAAGGGCGAGCCGCCCGCCATGCTCGACCTGATTGCCGGGCGCACGCAGGCGATGATCGGCACCACCATCGGCGCGCCGTACATGCGCGATGGCAAGCTGCGGGCGCTGGTCACCATCAATGCGCAGCGCAACAGCCTGCTCGCCGATGTGCCGACGCTGCGCGAAAGCGGCATGCGCGATCTCGAGATCGTGCCGTGGGCCGGCCTGGTCGGCCCGGCCGGGTTGCCGCGCGATGTGGTGGCGCGCCTCAACAAGGCCTTTGTCGCCGCCCTCAACAAGCCTGAGGTGCGTGCGCAGATGGACCGCCTTGGCTTCCCGCTCACGCCCTCCACGCCGGAAGCCTTCGGCCGGATGATGAAAGAGCAGCTGGCCATCCATGCGCGCCTCGTCAAATCGGCCGGCCTGCAGCCGGACTGATGAAGTCACGACATCCGCCGCGAATACATTCAGAACACAGGAGAAAGATCCATGGTGGCCGCATTGCAGTATGGCGATGAGCGCATCGAAGGAGAGGAAATTACGCGCCGCGCCGTCTGCGTCGCCGGTGGCTTGCAGGCCGCCGGCATCGGCGAGGATGACGTGGTGGCGCTGGTGCTACGCAATGCACCGGCCCTGTTCGAGATCACGCTGGCATGCAACCGCATCGGCGCATTTCATTGCCCGGTCGACTGGCGCTTCAAGGTGGACGAGCTGTCGTACATCCTGCAGGACAGCGGCGCACGTGCCGTGTTCATCGATGCCGATCTGCTGGCCGCGCTTGCGCCCGCGATACCGGCGGGCGTGCTGGTCATCGCCGTCGAGCCGGCGCCGCTGGCCCTGCAGGCCTACCGCAACGCCGCATCCGCTGTTTCGCACGGCGTGCCCGACTATGCCACCTGGCGTGATGCGCAGGCGCCCCATGCCGGCCCTGAACGCCGGCCGCGTGGCCGCTTTGCCTATACCTCGGGCACGACCGGCAAGCCCAAGGGTGTGCGCCGCGTGGCTGAAGGACTGCATCCGGAGCAGCCGCGCCTGTTGCGCGAAACCGTCCAGGCCACCTTCGGCTATGACGGCGACGCCCGGGTGTACCTGTCCGCACCGCTCTATCACGGTGCGCCCAATCTCTACGGCGTGCAGGCGATGCTGGCTGCATCGCTGGTCGTGCTCGATCCGCGCTTCGATGCCGAAGGCACACTGCGCGCCATCGCGCGGCACCGCATCACGCATCTCTACCTGGTGCCGACCATGTGCGTGCGCCTGCTGGCCTTGCCGGATGAGGTCAAGGCCCGGTACGACCTGTCGTCGGTGCGGTTTGTCGCGTGCACCGGCGCGCCCTTCGCGCCCTCGGTGAAGGAAGCCATGATCGCGTGGTGGGGGCCGGTCATCAACGAGTCCTACGCGTCCAGCGAAACCGGCATGGTGACGGTGATCTCGTCCGCCGATGCCTTGCGCAAGCCTGGCTCGGTCGGTCGCCCGGTGAGCGCTGCCGAGATCCGCATCTACGACGATGCGGGACAACGTCTTGGTCCGGGCCAAACCGGCAACATCCACGTACGCCAGCCCGCCTATGCTGACTTCACGTACCACAACCGCCCCGAGGCCCGCGCGGAGATCGACCGCGACGGTCTGGCCTGCGTGGGCGACATGGGATATCTCGACGACGAAGGTTTCCTGTTCATCTGCGACCGCAAGAGCGACATGGTGATCTCCGGCGGCGTCAACATCTATCCGGCAGAAGTCGAGAACGCGCTCGCCGGCATGCCGGGCGTTGCCGACTGCGCGGTCTTTGGCGTGCCGCACGCGGAATTCGGCGAGGCGCTGCTGGCAGTGATCGAACCGGCCCCTGGCGCGCCGATCGACGTGGAGGCGGTGCGCGCGTGGCTGAAGGCGCGTCTCGCCAGCTACAAGGTGCCCAAGCGCATCGAGCTGATGGACGCGCTGCCGCGCCAGGAGAGCGGCAAGATCCACAAGCGCAAGCTGCGCGATGCCTATTGGCGGGATGCCGGGCGGCGCATCTGAGCGCGCCCAGCCGCACGCCTAGGTAGAGCGCTTGCGCGTGCGCACGGGTTTGTCCTGTGGCGCCGGCGCATGGGAGATGGCCCACAGGCCGTCGAACATGGCGGCGTAGAGGTCGGCGAAATCCTTGCTGCGGATGATCAGGCCGTAGTCCTCGCGCTTGGACGACAGCATCACGACCTTGTCGTCGTACACGTAGGTCGTCATGCCCAGCGTGATGTGTGCCGGTGCATAGCGCAGTTCGCGCAGATGGTCGTCCGAGTCGGGCCAGAGTGTGTCGATGTCCTGCGATGCGGAGCGCAGCACCTGCAGATGGATGCCGAGTGCGATGCGCTGCCGGATGTAGTCCTCCATCTGCGGCTCGCCAACCGACTCGAGCAGCTGGCTGGTAGACAGTACGCCGCGCAGCATCTTCGACTGCGCGGTAAGCGTGTCCCATAGCACGGTCCGTACAGCGTCCTCGCCCTCGTAGAAACGGATCTCCGGCTTGGTGCGCGAGCTGTTGTAGAGCGAGCGCAGCTGCGGCATCAGTTCGATCAGCGTGCGCTGCTTGTTTTCCAGGCGCTGCAGCAGGACATGCGGGTCCTCGGGCACGATCAGGCGCTTGTCGCCGCGTTCGACAGTCGTGACAAGACCTTCTTCCTCGAGTCGCTCAAGGATGCTGTAGGCAGTTGTGCGACCCAGTCCGGCACGTGTCGCGATCTGGTTCACCGTGGCTTCGCCCAGTTCGAGTGCGGCCATGTAAGCGCTGTACAACTTGCCGCGGATGCCGAGTTGGTCCATTGCCTGCTCAAGATCCATCGTGTGTCCTATTTTTTTGACAAAATTTACATACAACTACAAAAAGCCTTATAAATCAGTATTCTAGAGTGTCGAGGAAATTCGTCAATTTCGTTGACACGGCCCTGCCCGGGGCAGCATAATCTGCCCCATGATGCGATGACACTGCGGCTGTC
This sequence comes from Burkholderiaceae bacterium, assembly GCA_035539795.1. GTDB lineage: Bacteria > Pseudomonadota > Gammaproteobacteria > Burkholderiales > Burkholderiaceae > Imbroritus. The sequence continues at coordinate 5,455 of DATLHT010000067.1, read as the reverse complement.
CAGGCAAAGCAGCGCCATCCCTGCAACTGACAACAAACGGCGCGGCGCACGGGATGTTCCCGTGCGGCCGCCCTGCTCGCCGGACCGCAAGCGGCCGGCAAGGAGACAAGCATTATGACGAAAGTCCGGCGTGCTGCCATCGTCACCCCTGTGCGTACCGGGGTCGGTACCTTCGGCGGAACCCTCGGCCCGGTCAGCGTGGAAGACCTGTCCGCCACGGTGGTCAACGCCGTGCTCGCGCGTTCGGGCATCGATCCGGCGCGTATCGAAGACGTCGTGTTTGCGCAGTCCTATGCCAACAGCGAAGTGCCGTGCGTAGGCCGCTGGGCTGCACTGCAGGCCGGCTTGCCGGTGGCGGTGCCCGGCATGCAGCTCGACCGCCGCTGCGGCGGCGGCCTGCAGGCCATCGCCACGGCCGCAATGATGGTACAGAGCGGCGCGGCCGATGTGGTGATTGCCGGTGGCGTCGAGAGCATGAGCAACATCGAGTACTACTCGACCGACATGCGCTGGGGCAAACGCGCCGGCAGCGTTACCTTCCATGACCGCCTTGATCGTGGCCGCGAACGCTCGCAGCCCGAGCATCGCTTCGGCCATATCTCCGGCATGATCGAAACGGCCGAGAACCTGGCGCGCGACTACAGCATCTCGCGTGAAGAGGCCGATGCCTATGCGGTGCGCAGCCACCAGCGCGCCGCCGCGGCCTGGGAAGCAGGAAAGTTCGACGCAGAAGTGGTGCCGGTCGCCGTGCCGCAGAAGAAAGGCGAGCCGCTGCTGTTTGCGCGTGACGAAGGCATCCGCCCCGGTTCCGACATGGAGACGCTCGGCCGCCTGCGGCCGATGATCAAGGGCGGTACCGTCACCGCCGGCAATGCCAGCCAGCAGAGCGACGCCGCCGCTGCCTGCCTGGTGGTCGCGGAAGATTGCCTGGCTTCCCTGAACCTCACGCCGATGGCCTATCTCGTTGGCTGGAGCGCAGTCGGTTGCGAGCCGGCCAACATGGGCATCGGCCCGGTCGAGGCAGTACGCAAGCTGTTCCACAAGACGGGTCTCGGCTTCGACCAGATGGATCTCATCGAACTGAATGAAGCGTTTGCCTGCCAGGTGCTTGCCGTGCTCAAGGGCTGGGACTGGAACGATCCCGAACGGCTGAACGTGAACGGCTCCGGTGTCTCGCTCGGCCACCCCATCGGTGCAACCGGCGTGCGCATCATGACCAGCCTGCTGCACGAAATGGAGCGTCGCGGTGCGCGCTATGGCCTCGAGACCATGTGCGTGGGCGGCGGCCAGGGCGTGGCCGCGATCTTCGAACGCGCATAAGGCAGGCAGTCATGCAAAGCAATCTGTGGAGCCTGGTCGAAACCCGCCTGGCGGATCGTCCGGAGGCGGTCGCCTTTATCGCGGAGGAGCGCCGGATCAGCTACGGCGAATTCGCCGACCTGTGCCGCCGCACGGAAACATGGCTGCGCGCGCAGGGCATTGGCGCCGGCGACAAGGTGGCCGTGTGGCTGGTGAACCGGGTGGAGTGGCTGGCGCTGTTCTTCGCGCTGGCCCGCATCGGTGCGACGCTGGTGTCTGTGAACACGCGCTATCGCAGTGAAGAGGTCACCTATATCCTCGACAAGAGCGGCGCATGCATGCTCGTGTTGCAACCCGGTTTCCGCTCGATCGACTTCGCCGGCATCCTCGCAGGCATGGATGCCGCGCTGCTGCCTGCGCTGCGCACCCTGGCCGTGCTCGATGCCGACGCCACTATCCCCGGCACGCCTCTCGGTCGCCCGGTCGTACCATTCGAGGTGGCGGCCTGTGCGCCGGCCCCGGCGGCAGATGCTTCCGATGCCGAGGCGCCCGTGGTGTTCTTCACCACCTCGGGTACCACCAAGGGACCCAAGCTCGTGATGCATCCGCAGCGCACGCTGGTGCAGCACGCCTGGAACTGCGCACGTGCCTACGGCCTCGATCAGGACGGTGCCGTGTTCCTCGCCATGCTGCCGTTTTGCGGCGTGTTCGGCCTGAATGGTGTACTGGCCGCTTTCGCGGTTAGCGCACCGACGGTACTCATCGAGACATTCGACGGTCCGCAGGCCGCCCAGCTGCTGCTTGCACACCGCGTCACGCACACGTTCGGCAGCGACGAGATGTATCGCCGCGTGCTCGACACCGTGCCAGGCGAGCGGCCGTTTCCGGCAGCGCGCATGTTCGGCTTCGGCGCATTCACCTCGAGCTTCGGCGGCTACGCACGCGAGGCTTGCGCGCGGGGCGTGCCGCTTGCAGGCCTGTATGGCTCGAGCGAAGTGCTGGCGTTGTTTTCCGCGCAGTCCATGGACTTGCCGGTGGAGCAGCGTATCGAAGGCGGCGGCATGCCGGCCGCCGGCATGGCTGCCACCGTGCGCATCCGCGATGTCGAGACCGGCGCCTTGCTGCCGCCGGGACAGTCGGGCGAGATCGAGATCGGTGGGCCGACCGTCTTCCCCGGCTATCACAACAACCCCGAGGCCACGGCCGAGGCGCTGCTGCCTGATGGTTTTTTCCGTACCGGCGATCTCGGGCATCTGCGCGGCGATGGCAGTTTCGTCTATGAAACGCGCATGGGCGACGCCATCCGCCTCGGCGGCTTCCTCGTCAATCCGGTGGAAATCGAAGCGGTGCTCAAGCGCTTTCCCGAGCTGGCGGATGCCCAGGTCGTGGCCGTGGACATCGGCGGCCAGACCCGCGTGGTGGCGTTCGTGATCGCCGCAGCGGGGGCCACGGTCGACACGGATGCCATCGTCGCCCGCATGCGTGCCCAGGTCGCACCGTTCAAGGTGCCGGCACGCGTGTGGCAGGTCGATGCCTATCCGGTCACGCTCAGTTCGAATGGCGTGAAGACGCAGCGCAACAAGCTGCGCGATCTCGCGCTCGCACGTCTTGCGGATGAAGCCGTAGGCGTCGGTATCTGATCCGGGAGCCTCGCATCATGTCCACACTGTACTTTGAAGACTTCACGACCGGCCAGGTATTCGAGAGTACCGGCCGCACCGTGACGGAGGCCGACCTCACCATGTTCTCGATGCTGTCGGGCGATTGGAATCCCATCCATGCCGATGCCGAGTTCGCGAAACAGACACGCTACGGCCAGCGCGTTGTACACGGCGCGCTCGGTATCGCCATGGCGACCGGCATGCTGCATCAGCTTGGCGTCTTCGAGCGCTCGGCAGTGGCGATGATGTCGCTGCGCGAATGGCGTTTCGTAGCGCCCATCCTGATCGGCCAGACCCTGCGCCTGCGCATGGAGATCACCGCCATCGAAGCGGGATCGAGTCCGCGCACTGGCCGCATCGACCGCCGCCTGCAACTGCTCGACCAGACTGGCACAGTGATTCAGGAGGGCTTCACGGATGTCCTCGTTCTCAAGCGCGCGACGGCACAGGCCACTTGAGCGCACCGTTCAATCCGAAGGAAAACACATGGCTGCAAACAATATGCTGGAAGGCAAGGTCGTCGTCGTCACCGGCGCGGGCGGTGGCATCGGCCGCGATATCGCGCTGCTGATGGCGCGCGAAGGCGCTTCCGTGGTGGTTAACGACCTGGGCGCATCATTGAGCGGCGAGGCGGGCGACGTGGGCGCCGCGCAGCGCGTCGTCAACGAAATCACCGAGGCCGGCGGCAAGGCCGTGGCCAATACCGATAGCGTCGCCGATGCCCAGGGTGCGACGCGCATCGTCGGTGCCGCTGTCGATCACTTCGGCCGCATCGATGCAGTGGTCAACAATGCAGGCATCCTGCGCGACCGCTTCTTCCACAAGATGAGCGACGATGAATGGGACGCCGTGATCAAGGTGCACCTGTACGGCACCTACTACGTGAGCCGTGCCGCCGCCGTCCACTTCAAGGAGCAGCAGTCGGGCAGCTTCGTGCACATGACCTCGACCTCCGGACTGATCGGCAATTTCGGCCAGGCCAACTACTCGGCCGCCAAGCTCGGCATTGCCGCGCTGTCGAAGTCGATTGCGCTCGACATGCAGAAATTCAACGTGCGCTCCAACTGCATCGCGCCGTTTGCCTGGAGCCGCATGATCAGTTCGATCCCGACCGAGACGCCCGAGGAGCAAGCGCGTGTCGCCAAGATGCAGCAGATGACGCCGGCAAAGATCGCGCCGCTGGCTGGTTATCTTGCCAGCGATGCCGCTCGTGATGTGAACGCGCAGATCTTCGCGGTGCGCAACAACGAAATCTTCCTGATGAGCCAGCCGCGCCCCGAGCGCTCGGTGCATCGCTCAGAAGGCTGGACCGTGGCCTCCATCGCCGAGCATGGCATGCCGGCCCTGCGCGCCTCGTTCTACCCGCTGGAGCGTTCCGGCGATGTGTTCACGTGGGATCCCGTCTGAGGATTCGTCACGGACCTGCACCGCGCGTCACAGACGGCGCGCGACTTCCCAAAACAAGAGAGGCTGGAGACACCATGAAACCCCTGCAACATATCGCCGCCCTGGCTGCTGCCCTGCTGTCCGTCGTCTGCGCGGGCCCGGCCCTGGCCCAGTCGTTTCCCAACAAACCCGTTACCATCGTCGTGCCCTATGCCGCTGGCGGGCCGGTCGACAACTTCGTGCGCGGCCTGACGCCGATGCTCTCCGACACATGGAAGCAGCCAGTGGTGGTGATGAACAAGCCCGGTGCAAACGAAATCATTGGCGCGGACTTCGTCGCCAAGAGTGCGCCCGACGGTTACACGCTGTTTGCCGGCACCGAGGCAGCGCTGACGATGAACCAGCATCTGTACAAGAAGCTGCCGTACAACCCGGAAAAGGATTTCACCGAAATCACGCGCATGGTGGCGCTGCCGCTGGTGTTCTTCGTGCCGAAGAACTCCCCGGCCAACACGCTCAAGGAATTCATCGCCCTTGCCAGGAAGAACTCCACGACCCGGCCGATGACCTACGGCTCGTCGGGCGCAGGCGGTATCGCTCATCTGCCGATGGCAATGTTTACGCACAACGAAGGCCTGACCATGGTGCACGTGCCGTACAAAGGCGCGGCGCCGCTCATTCCGGAAGTGATCGCCGGCCAGATCGATGCCGCCGTGCTCGGCGTCTCGGTGATCGAGCAGCACGTCAAGGCGGGCACGCTCAAGGCCCTGGCAGTGTCATCCGATGCCCGCTCGGCGGCGCTGCCCGATGTGCCGACCTTCAAGGAGCTGGGCGTCAAGGAGATCAATGCGGTCTTCAACATCGGCCTGGTCGCGCCGCGCGGTACGCCGGCCGAGATCGTCGAGAAGATCGCGCGCGATACCAACCGTATCGTGCAGACCCCCGAATTCAAGAAGAAATATATCGATGCGTTCTCGTACGTTGCCGTCGGCTCGACACCGGCCGAGTTCCGGGACTTCCTGGCGCGCGACCGCAAGATCCAGGGCGAGCGCGTGAAACTCTCCGGCGTGTCGCTCGACTGACGCACCCGGTATTCAGAAGGACGTGAT
>DATLHT010000066.1:0-3409 GCA_035539795.1 Burkholderiaceae bacterium | reverse complement strand
CGCTTACATGCAGCCCTTTCACCCAGCTCGTCAGAGGAGGCAACCCGGGCGGTCGCTGCTACGCGGGCGCATCCTACGAGGCCCTCAACTCGATGGGAGACCATCATGGAAACCGCAAGCAACGCAACTCACCACGACCCGTGGAACAAGGGCAAGATCGTGGGGCAGAAGGCGCCGTTCAAGTTGAAGGACATTTGGGCGCTGCGCGTTCGCCTCCAGATGGAAGGCCGGGTCCGCGAGCTGGCTCTCTTCAATCTCGGGATCGACAGCAAACTGCGCGGTTGCGACCTCGTTGCCCTGAAGGTCCGCGACGTGTGCCACGGTGAACAAGTTGCCGCACGCGCCATCGTCCTGCAGCACAAGACGCAGCGCCCCGTCCAGTTCGAGATCACAGCCGCTACCCGAGAGGTTCTGGCGGCGTGGATCAAGCAGGCTGGACTGAGGTCAGACGACTTCCTATTTCCCAGCCGGCTTCATGAGTCGCCACATCTGGGAACGCGGCAGTACGCCCGGATTCTTGGCCACTGGGTCACCGAGCTGGGCCTCGACCGCGCGGACTATGGGACGCACGCGATGCGAAGGACCAAGGCGACCCTGATCTATCGACGCACGAAGAATCTGCGTGCGGTGCAACTCTTGCTCGGCCACTCCAAGCTGGAATCGACGGTGCGATACCTCGGCATCGAGGTCGATGACGCCCTCGAGATCTCTGAGCAAACGGAAATCTAAGCAGCCGCAGCGGCTGCCTTTGCATAGGGCCGAGGCGGCAGCCGCTCGACGACGGCTATGTGGGGCATGGCCGCGGCGACGCTCTCGGCCAGGAACGGACATTCAGATCGCCGTACTGCCTCCCGAGAGCAGTCGGTCGAGTGGACTGCACACAGCCATGCCCCTAACCACATCACGTTGGTGTAGATCAACTCAGGGGCCACGTCCGAATGTCCCAGCAGCTTCTGGACCGTGCGGATGTTGCTGCCGCTTTGCATTGGGTGTTTGGTGAAGCAGTGGCGCAAGGTGTGCGGCGTCGCCGGCTTGGGCACACCGGGCAGTTGCACCGCGCGCTTGAAAGCGCGCTGAAAGGGATGGCCGTACAGGTGATGGCGCCGGATTACGCCCGAGCTTGGGTCGACCAACGGGCGGTCCTGGGGAAAACTAAAACGACGCCCAGGTCGTGCCCGCGCGTGGGTACTTGCGCTCCAGCGCGTAGGGCAACTCCACACCTGATTGGGCCGCGGCCACATCGTCGCTCCACACCTGGCTGTTACGTGCAAACTGGTCACGCAAATCAATGGCCAGGCTTGCGGCAGCATAACCATCCCGGTATTTGCCGCCCAGCCCTCGCGCACGAGGATCGCGCTGACCGAAGTCCACGTCCTTGACGCGCAGCTGTAGGGCCCCTCGGTGATCCGCACCCCGTGCCATACAGCAGCCGGGCCAATAGCAAGACGGCAAGTGCACGCCTTTCAGACCGGCCGGCACCGGAGCCACCTCATCGGACATCAGCACTACTGGCAACCGTCGTGTGGGTACCGGGCGACCAATCTCCCCCATGCACTGCAACTGGACCCAGCACCTGGCGGTACAGGAAATGCAACGCCGACAGCGGCTGCCTCTGCGTGGACATCGCGACCTGGCGCTGCACGCCCAAGTATGTCAGGAACGCTTCGACCTCCACCCGCTCCATCTCCACCGGATGGCGTCAACCGGAGAAACGCTGAATGCCCGCACCAGTAGATATAGGACTTCTCGGTGCGCCGGATGTAGTGCATCAGCCAACTCGCTCACGCAGCCGATCAAGCAAGTTGATCTGGCTAAGCGCCGGTAGTAGTGCCGTCTCGGCCTGCACACGCGTGCGCACCACGGAAAACGGCAACACAGATGAAGACAAGGGCAAGCCCTCGTGGCACCATGATCGAAGGCGCCTACATGTAACGTCTGCGCCAGTTTGCGGCAGATCTAATTTTGGCTACAACCCCAGTGAACGAACCGAAAGCAATGCAAAACCAGCGATCTGCAGGCACGAAAAGTGCCCGAGTTAGTAAGCATGCTCAGTGATGGGCGGCATCACCTTTATCTCCATGATGCATTAGCTGTCACAGTCCATCTCCATGGCCCCAACACCGCTTCAACAGCCCGCCGCCAAGGCATCCATGAACATCTACAAGTTGCTACTCGGCGTCCTTATAACGGTTTTTCTTGTTGTTGCCGCACCATATGGCGCTGTTAATCTAGGGCTGATGGCGCCAATGGCCGAAAAGGCGTGGTTAGTTCTCCTAGTTACGGCCGGAGGATTGATAATAAAGTCCCTCGTAGGGGATGTTGTAGCAGGAGAATTTTTATTCTATAAGTTCGGATACGATAACTGCGTGATGACCCTTGGAGCACTTCTGACAGCGCTGGCTCTGCAACTCGTTGCCACAGTCGACCTCTTCCCCGGGCTCAGTAACGTTGCAATACTCAGTTCCTTGCCAGCCTTTTCCACTGACCCCGTCGCAAATCGATCCACACATCTGTTCACGCTCCTCATCTTCGCACTCCTTGGAACACTTCTGACGGGTCGGATTGCGGCGGCGATAAAGCATGACAACGCGAAGGGCAAAGACTTCCTGTCTCTTTTAAACAGCTTAGTCGGCCTCGTGCTTCTCGGGATGTATGTGCTCGTGCTAGTCACCAAAGGATAGATCATGGCATTTATAGTTCTTTTCGCCCTCGGAATTTTGGTTGTACCACTGGCGCTCGATTTTTCGAAGCATGGCAAGAACAACATCCTGCGGCGGAGTGGACGCGATCTTCTGGAGTATCAGCCGGTTCGAAGAGTGCTGGCATCGCTGCACGTCGCAACGGAGCGGGTGAGCACAGTGGCGCTGAGTGTGAGTAGCCTAGTCGCTATCGCGGTCGTAGGGTATCTGGGTCTAAAGGTAATCGAACTGTTTGTCGAGGTAGCAAGCATCTTCGTCAAGTGACAGTCAACCATTCCTCAGCCGGACTCATTGCGGCATGCCGGGATTTGGCTCGCAATTTCATTTTGGTCCGATAGCGGTCCTTCTATTGGTGCGGCATACAAAATGATTTTTACTTCAATAGCTGAAAGCTCATTGGTGGCGCACTATCAGCCTCCCGTTGATATTGATTGGCAGCGCGTACTGCGCCATTGACTCTTAACCAGAGGTGGCCAGACTAGTGGTGTGAGTGAGAACCGCGTGTCCAAGTGCCTGCCGCCCAACCCTTCCTTTCAGCGGTCCGCCTACGGCGGCCGCTGAGTCAAACGTTCGAGCGACTGCTTCCAGGCCTGGCAGAAGACCCGCTTTGGGCGCGCAGCGCCACTACGCCCAAGCTGACAGCGGTCGTTGAAGCACCAGATTCTCAAGATGGTCGAGCGACGATGGCTGGGATGACCGCAGCACACTCC
>DATLHT010000065.1:0-5227 GCA_035539795.1 Burkholderiaceae bacterium | reverse complement strand
AGCCTGCACATGTGTTTCACCGGCAACCCGGGCACCGGCAAGACTACCGTCGCCATGCGCATGGCCGAGATCCTGCACCGGCTCGGTTATGTGCGGCGCGGACACCTGGTGGCCGTGACGCGCGATGACCTGGTCGGCCAGTACATCGGCCACACCGCGCCCAAGACCAAGGAGATTCTGAAGAAGGCCATGGGCGGCGTGCTGTTCATCGACGAGGCTTACTACCTGTATCGCCCCGAGAACGAGCGCGACTACGGGCAGGAAGCGATCGAAATCCTGCTGCAGGTGATGGAGAACAACCGCGAAGACCTGGTCGTCATCCTTGCCGGCTACAAAGACCGCATGGACCGCTTCTTCGAATCGAATCCGGGTATGTCGTCGCGCATTGCGCACCACATCGACTTCCCGGACTACCAGCTCGACGAATTGCGGCAGATCGGCGATCTCATGCTCGACGACATGCAGTACCGCTTCGATGACGAGAGCCGTGAGGTGTTTGCTGACTATCTCGGCCATCGTATGGCTCAGCCGCATTTCGCCAATGCACGCAGCGTGCGCAACGCGCTCGACCGCGCACGCCTGCGCCATGCCTCGCGCCTGTTGAACGATCCGCACGCCGTGGCCGACGATGCCGCGCTGACCACCATCACCGCCCCCGATCTGCTCGCGAGCCGCGTGTTCGCGCAGGCGGGCGCCAAGGAGTGAGCATGCAAGCCCTGATCTTCGATGTCGATGGCACCCTTGCCGATACCGAGTCCGCCCATCTGGACGCCTTCAATGCCGCCTTTGCCGAAGTCGGTCTCGACTGGCACTGGGATGCAGCGCTGTATACCAAGCTGCTGCGCGTGGCGGGCGGCAAGGAACGACTGATGCATTACTGGCGCGTGGTCGATCCGGAAGAGGCGCGCGGCAGCACCGTGCCGGGCACCATCGATGCCATCCACGCCATCAAGACACGCCATTACGCCGAACGCGTCCGCGGCGGCAACCTGCCGCTGCGGCCCGGCATCCGCCGGCTGATCGACGAAGCCAACGCCGCCGGCGTGCCCATCGCCATTGCGACGACCACCACACCGGCCAACCTCGATGCGCTGCTCGAAGCGCCGCTGGGCAGCGACTGGCGCAGCCGTTTCGCCGCGATCTGCGATGCCGGCACCACGCCTGTGAAGAAGCCGGCGCCCGATGTCTATCTCGCCGCCATCGCGCAACTCGGGGTCGAGGCCGAGTCCTGCCTGGCCATCGAGGATTCCGACAATGGCCTGCAGGCTGCGACGGCCGCCGGCGTGCCGGCCGTCATCACGCCGACCGCCTTCACCTCGCACCAGCATTTCGAGGAGGCACTCGTGGTGCTGCCCAGCCTCGGCGATCCCGACGAACCCATCCAGCTGCTGCCGGGTGCGCAGCATCCGTGGGTCGATCTGGAGGCGCTGCGGCGCTGGCACCACGGCACACTGTTCGAGGCCGCATGAGATGAACCGGCACGTCTGGAATCAACCTGCCGCACATGGGGCGACGCCGGAGTCGGGCGTCGATGTCCGCATTGCGCCTTCCATCCTGTCCGCCGACTTCGCGCGGCTGGGCGAAGAAGTGCGCGCTATCGAGGCGGCCGGCGCGGCACTTGTGCACTTCGATGTCATGGACAACCACTACGTGCCCAACCTCACCATCGGCCCGCTGGTGTGCGAAGCCATCCGGCCGCACGTCTCGATTCCCATCGACGTGCATCTGATGGTGGAGCCGGTGGACGCACTGATTCCCATGTTCGCCAAGGCCGGCGCAGACATCATCACCTTCCATCCGGAAGCCAGCCGCCATGTCGACCGCACGCTGGCGCTGATCCGCGAGCATGGCTGCAAGGCCGGGCTGGTGCTCAATCCCGCTACGCCGACGCACTGGCTCGACCACACGCTCGACAAGCTCGACATGGTGCTGCTGATGAGCGTGAACCCGGGCTTCGGCGGCCAGCAGTTCATTCCGGGCACGCTTGCCAAGCTGCGCGACGTGCGCGAGCGCATCGACGTGCACCGGGCTACCGGCGGCCAGCCGGTCTGGCTCGAAGTGGATGGCGGCGTCAAGACCGACAACATTGCCGCCATCGCGCGCGCGGGGGCCGACACCTTCGTCGCCGGCAGCGCCGTGTTCGGCGCGCCTGATGCGCCCGAGGCCGGCGGCGGCTACCACGGCGTCATGCAGCGCCTGCGCGACCAGGCCGCGGCCGGCATGCGCCGCGGCAGCCCGGAAGAAGATTTCATGCCTACATACGATAAGACCACGGGAGACATACCATGCCATTCCACCAGCGCAAGACCCTGACGCAGTTCCTCATCGAGGAGCGCCGCCGCTTTCCCGACGCCCGCGGCGATTTCCATGCGCTCCTCCTCGACGTGGCGACGGCCTGCAAGCAGATTGCGCGCGGCGTCGCCTTCGGTGCGCTGGGTGGCATGCACGGCAGCGCCGACGGCGCCATCAACGTGCAGGGCGAAACGCAGCAGAAGCTCGACGTGCTCAGCAATCAGGCCTTCATCCGCGTGAGCGAGTGGGGCGGCAGCCTTGCCGGCATGGCGTCTGAGGAAATGGAGCAGCCGTACCAGATCCCCGCCCCGTATCCGCGCGGCAAGTACCTGCTGGTATTCGATCCGCTCGACGGCTCGTCGAATATCGACGTCAATGTGTCGGTCGGCAGCATCTTCTCCATCCTGCGTGCGCCGGAAGGCACGGGCGAGGGCGGGCGCGACGTCACCGACACCGATTTCCTGCAGGCCGGCAGCGAGCAGGTCGCGGCCGGCTATGCGCTCTACGGGCCGACCACCATGCTGGTGCTGACGGTCGGCAATGGCGTGCACGGCTTCACACTCGATCCCAACCTGTACGACTTCATGCTCACCCATCCCGACATGCGTGTGCCGGAGGAAACCCAGGAGTTCGCCATCAACGCCTCCAATAGCCGTTTCTGGGAACCGCCGATCCGCCAGTACGTGTCGGAATGCCTGGCCGGCAAGTCGGGCTCGCGCGGCAAGGATTTCAATATGCGCTGGATCGCCTCGATGGTCGCCGAGGCGCACCGCATCCTGATGCGCGGCGGGGTCTTCATGTATCCACGTGATACCAAGGACCTGACCAAGCCGGGCCGCCTGCGCCTGCTGTACGAGGCCAACCCGATCGGTTTCATCATGGAGCAGGCCGGCGGCCGTGCGAGTACCGGCCGCGAGCCGATCCTCTCGGTCCAGCCGAGTGCACTGCACCAGCGCATCGGCGTGGTCTTCGGCTCGCGCAGCGAGGTCGAGCGCATCGAACGCTATCACCACGAGTTGCCGGGCGCGGAGTTGCCCAATCCGCTGTTCAACGAACGCAGCCTGTTCCGCCTGTCCGCCTGAGGTCAACATCATGTCCGAGCGTTATCCCATCATCGCCATCACCGGCTCCTCCGGCGCCGGCACGTCGTCCGTGACGCGCACCTTCCAGAACATCTTCCGCCGCGAAGGCGTCAAGGCTGCCCTGATCGAAGGCGATAGCTTCCACAAGTACGACCGCGCCGAAATGAAGCAGCGCATGCAGGATGCCGAGCAGCAGGGCAACAAGAATTTCAGCCATTTCGGACCCGATACCAATCTGTTCGGCGAGCTGGAAAACCTGTTCCGCACCTATTCGGAAACCGGCACAGGCCAGTTCCGGCACTACCTGCACAGCCCCGAGGAAGCGGCGCCGTTCGGCCAGCCGCCCGGCACCTTCACGCCGTGGGAATCGATTCCAGACGACACCGACCTGCTGTTCTATGAAGGGCTGCACGGTGGCGTGGTGACCGACAAGGTCAATATCGCGCGTTATCCCAACCTGCTGATTGGCGTGGTGCCCGTGATCAATCTCGAATGGATCCAGAAGCTGTGGCGCGACAAGTCGCAGCGCGGCTATTCCACCGAGGCCGTCACCGACACCATCCTGCGGCGCATGCCGGATTACGTGAACTACATCTGTCCACAGTTTACGCACACGCATGTCAACTTCCAGCGCGTGCCGTGCGTGGATACCTCCAACCCCTTCATCGCCCGCGAAATTCCCGCGCCGGACGAGAGCATGGTGGTGATCCGCTTTGCCAATCCCAAGGGCATCGACTTCCAGTACCTGCTGAGCATGATCCACGACTCCTTCATGTCGCGCGCGAACACCATCGTCGTGCCGGGCGGCAAGATGGAACTGGCCATGCAGCTGATTTTCACGCCGTTCGTGCTGCGCATGATGGAACAGCGCAAGCGCGCCGGCCTGTAAGGACTCGCCATGAACGCACCCGATCGCATGAAACAGGACGTGCGCTGTGCCAACGCGCTGCGCTTTCTGGCCGCCGACGCTGTAGAGAAAGCCAAGTCCGGCCACCCCGGCGCACCGATGGGCATGGCCGAAATGGCCGAAGTCCTGTGGCGTCGCCACTTGCGCCACAACCCCGCCAACCCGGGCTGGATGGACCGCGACCGCTTCGTGTTGTCGAACGGTCATGGTTCGATGCTGCTGTACGCACTGCTGCATCTCACGGGCTATGCGTTGCCGATGGCGCAGCTGCAGCAGTTCCGCCAACTGCACGCGCTCACGCCCGGCCATCCGGAAGTCGATGTCACGCCCGGCGTCGAAACCACCACCGGCCCGCTCGGCCAGGGGCTGGCCAATGCCGTCGGCATGGCGCTAGCGGAGCAGCTGCTGGCCGCCACCTACAACCGCGACGGCCACGCCGTGGTCGATCACTACACCTATGTGTTCCTCGGCGATGGCTGCCTGATGGAAGGCATCAGCCACGAAGTGTGCTCGCTCGCCGGCACGCTCGGGTTAGGCAAGCTGATCTGCCTGTACGACGACAACGGCATTTCCATCGACGGCGACGTTGCCGCCTGGTTCGCCGACGATACGCCGGCACGCTTCCGCGCCTATGGCTGGCAGGTGATCGACAATATCGATGGCCACGATGCCACCGCCATCGACCAGGCCATTCTGGATGCCAAGGCCGACACCGCACGGCCCACGCTGATCTGCTGCAAGACCGTCATCGGCAAGGGCGCGCCAACCAAGGCGGGCGGGCATGATGTCCACGGCGCGCCGTTGGGCGCCGACGAAATCGCCACCATGCGCGACACGCTGGGCTGGACCGCCGCGCCGTTCGAGGTGCCGCCCGATGTCGCGGGCGCCTGGGATGCCCGCACGCGCGGCCGGCAGCTGGAAACCGAGTGGAATACACGCTTTGCCC
>DATLHT010000064.1:0-8001 GCA_035539795.1 Burkholderiaceae bacterium | reverse complement strand
CTGGCGCGTCAGCTCGCCGCCGGCGCCGATGTGCTGATCGAGAACAATCGTCCCGGCGTGATGGATCGCCTGGGCCTGGGCTACAGCGCGCTGCGCGAACTCAATCCCAAGCTGATCTACTGCTCGATCTCGGCCTATGGTCAAACCGGCCCGCGCGCACAGGAAGGCGGCTTCGACCTGACCATCCAGGCGATGAGCGGCATCATGAGCGTGACCGGTGAAGAAGGCGGTGCACCCGTGAAGTGCGGCGTGCCGCTGGCTGATTTCGCCGCTGGCCTCTATGCCGCCTACTCCATCTCGAGCGCACTGCGCGGTGTGGCACAGCACGGCCAGGGCACGCACATCGACGTGCCGATGCTCGGCGCGACGCTCGGCATCGCTGCGCTGCAGACATCGGAGTATTTCGGCAGCGGCCGCGATCCGGTCAAGCTCGGCTCGGCGCATCCGCGCAACGCACCGTACCAGGTGTTCCGCAGCGGCGACGGCTACTTCGGCATGGCAGCCGGCAATAATGCGCTGTGGAAGAGCGTGTGCCAGACCGTGGGCCGCGAAGACCTGCTGGCCGACGAACGTTTCGTCACGCCGACGACGCGCGCGGCCAATCAGCGCGCGCTGCTCGAAATCCTCGAAGCGGAATTTGCCAAGGCAGACACCACCACTTGGCTGGATCGCTTCCGCGCCGCCGGCGTACCGTGCGCCCCGATCAACCGCTACTCGGAAGTGCTGGCCGACGAGCAGGTCGAACACATGCAGTGGGTCCAGCCGATCGAACTGCCGAATGGCGTGAAGACCCGCACCTTCGGTTCACCCGTGCGCTTCTCGCTGGTGGACACGCCGATCCGCCTGCGTCCGCCGGCGCTTGGCGAACATAACGAGGAGATCCTCGGTGCGCTGCAGGCCAAGGTTACGGAGCCGGCCCGATGAGCCAGGCGAACGACGAGGTTCTGGTTTCGCGCGAGGGCGATTGCTGGACATTCACGCTCAATCGTCCCGAGAAGATGAATGCGCTCAATGCCAGCATCGTCGAGGCGCTGCTGGCCGGCATCGATGAAGCGCATGCGAGCGGGGCCAATGTGCTGGTGTTCCGCGGCGCCGGACGGAACCTGAGTGCGGGTTTCGATTTCGGCGGTTTCGAGGAGCAGAGCGAGGGCGACCTGCTGCTGCGTTTCGTACGCATCGAGGCCCTGCTGCAGGCCATCGACGGATCGCCGTGCCTGACGGTGGCATTGGCGCATGGCAAGAACTTCGGTGCCGGGGTCGATCTGTTTGCCAGCTGCAAGTTGCGGGTCAGCACGCCGGATGCATTCTTCCGCATGCCGGGGCTGAAGTTCGGACTGGTGCTGGGTACGCGTCGCTTCGGGCAACTGGTCGGCACGAACGTGGCGCGCACGATTCTGGAAGAGGCACGCGGCTTTGGCGCGCAGGAAGCGGTCGAGATCGGCTTTGTCACGCAGGCGGCGGAAACTGACGCGTGGCCGGAGCTGCTTGCCGGCGCCACGGCGCGCGCGCGCCAGCTCGACACCGCTACCCGTACGCAGCTGTATCAGGTGCTGGGCAACGCGGCGGGCTACGATGCCGACCTGTCGGCGCTGGTCCGTTCGGCTGCCGCCCCTGGCCTCAAGGATCGCATCCGCGCCTATCGCGCAGCGAGTTGATCCGGTATCCCTGGCCAAGGCGATCGGCCAGGTGATTCAGGCATCCGCCGGTGAATCACCGGCGTGTGCCGTCGAAGTCAACGTCCGCAGCAGCAGTTAAGCACGGGTTATGGAGACCAGTCGTTATCTACCGGTGCTTAGCCACCAATACGGCGATAGATAACCAACGGATCAAAGTCGGTCTCGAAGCCATCGGCACCTTCATAGGCTGCCGCCGAACTGCTGTCCGCCCGAATACCACGTGCATGGAATCCAGCCAGGAGGCCATCCTCTGTCAAGGCGAAAATCGTCTTCTGCAGAACCGGCAGATTCGGCAGTTCGCATGCCGACACACGGTGCGGCAACTCGAACGTCGTCATGCACACGTCGCCCGGGGCAGGATTGGCGGCACCGGTCCGGCGCTCGTTCAGCAGCGTGGCTTCGACCCGATCCACCACACGTGCATTGAATAGCGTCTGACCGACGCGGCGTAGGCGGTAGGTACGGATGACTTCTCCCAGAACCGTCGCAGGCGTTGCGTCACAATGTGAGCCGTCGACTGCCGAGAAGGTCACCGTGGCCTCGGCTTGATCGGCATCGATGCGCCGGTCGATCGACAAGGTCACGCGATAACCGTAGGTACGCAGCCATGCGGGATACTGCGCGAGCGTTGCCGGATACTCGAAACCGGCGCGGCATGCCATGCGCCATTGCGCAGGCGCCAGGGGATCGGGCCGCACCTCGGCCTGCGGGACTTCTGGCGTCACTGCGGACGTGGTCGCACCAGGTGCTGCCTGCGTGGTCGAGTTGCCTGAGGCATCATCGCCACCCCCACCGCAAGCCGTCAGCACAACGGACAATGCTGCGATATAGATCCATCGAAATGCTTTCATGCGTGTTCTCCATCCTTGGTTACGCTAGCTCCGGGTGGAGCCCATCGACCCGAAAGGGTCAACGGCTATGATGGTCGAGTCGCATCTGGCAGATCGTTACGAAATCTAAAGTTTCACAGTTTTTGTCGTTTGTGTTTTTACTTCTTCAAACATTCAACCCAGCGAGGCATCGCATCGTCCTGAATCCGTCTGGAGCAAAAATACGCGATGGCACCTCGAAGCACTGTCCCGGTTACAGCAAGCCATCCGGCAACGCAAAAAAAAATGGCTTCCGATAAGGAAGCCATTTTGGTGTTGGTGCCGGCTGCAGGACTCGAACCCGCCACCTGATGATTACAAATCAACTGCTCTACCAGATGAGCTAAGCCGGCAGGTGGTGCGAGGTGGGATTGTATCCCAACCGGACTTATTTGACGACCTTCAGCGAGGGTTTCCCGCCGATTTTCGGCACATTGGGGGGCGTGGGTTCGTCGTCGCCATCTTCCGCTTCGCTCCGCGTCTCGGCGTCCACCGCCGAAAGCTTGGGCGCGGAGGCTTCCTGCGGCAGTGAGGCGGGTGTCGTGGCGGGACTGTCGCGATCCACAGGAAACGCCATGCCCTGGCCATTCTCACGCGCATAGATCGCCAGGATGTTGGCGACAGGCACCTCGATCTTGCGTGGCACGCCGCCGAAGCGGGCCTGGAAGGTTACCCAATCGTTGCCCATCTCGAGCTGGGTCGTGGCCTCGAAGCTGACGTTGAGGACGATCTCGCTGTTCTTGACGAACTCGCGCGGCACGCTGGTCTGGCTGTCGACGAACACGGCCAGATACGGCGTGAAACCGTTGTCTGTACACCATTCGTAGATGGCACGCAGCAGATAGGGCTTGGTAGAGGTTTCCGACATGGTGTCTGCAGGCATCGAGTGGCGGACCTCCGCGGAGGCGGTCCGCCATCTCCGGATCAACGGCGCATGACCTTTTCCGACGGGGTCAGCGCTTCGATATAGGCCGGGCGGCTGAAGATCCGCTCGGCGTACTTCAACAGCGGTGCGGCGTTCTTCGACAGCTCGATGCCGTAGTGGTCGAGGCGCCACAGCAGCGGAGCAATCGCCACGTCGAGCATCGAGAACTCTTCGCCCAGCATGTACTTGTTCTTGACGAAGATCGGGGCGAGCTGCGTCAGGCGATCGCGAATGGCGGCGCGCGCCTTTTCGTGACCCTTTTCGGCAGCCTTGCCCTTTTCGTTTTCGAGCACGTACACGTGGCTGAACAGTTCCTTCTCGAAATTGAAGAGGAACAGGCGGGCCCGTGCGCGCTACACCGGATCGGCCGGCATCAGCTGCGGATGCGGGAAGCGCTCGTCGATGTACTCGTTGATGATGTTCGATTCGTACAGGATCAGGTCGCGCTCGACGAGGATCGGCACCTGGCCGTACGGGTTCATGACGGAGATATCTTCCGGCTTGTTGAACAGGTCGACATCGCGGATTTCGAAGTCCATGCCCTTTTCAAACAGGACAAGGCGGCAACGTTGCGAGAACGGGCAGGTGGTGCCCGAGTACAACACCATCATGATTCGGTTCCTTGGAAGCGGGACGGAGTGTCCCGGTTGAATTCTGGCAGAAGCGGCATGCGAAATGCAAATCGGGCCACTTCCGGCGAAAAAAGCAAAAGGGCTAGCGCGGGAACGACGATTCCGTGCGCTAGCCCTGGGCGTGACGTCAGCTTACTTGATGTCTTTCCAGTACGAGGCGTTCAGGCGCCAGGCAAGGATCGAGAACAAGCCCAGGAACATCAGCACCCAGACGCCGAGGCGCTTGCGCTGCTGCTCTGCCGGCTCGCCCATCCACTGCAGGAAGTGCACGAGGTCGCCCATGGCCTGGTCGAATTCGATCGGCTTCATGGTGCCCGGCGTGACCTGCTCATAGCCGACGAAGGTATGCACGGTCTTGCTGGGGTCATGTGCATCGGCCCGTTCTTCGAACTTGGCCTTGCGGATCCCTTGCGCTTCCCACATGACGTGCGGCATGCCGACGTTCGGGAAGATCATGTTGTTCCAGCCGGTATCGCGCGCATCGTCCTTGTAGAAGCTGCGCAGATACGTGTACAGCCAGTCACCGCCGCGGGCGCGGGCGATCACCGACAGATCGGGCGGCTGTACGCCGAACCACGCCTTGGCTTCCTTCGCCGTCATGGCGACGTTCATCGTCTCGCCGACCTTATCCGCGGAGAACAGCAGGTTCTCGCGAATCTGGTCGTCCGTGAGGCCGATGTCCTTCAGACGGTTGTAGCGCACCATGCTGGCGCTGTGACAGTTCAGACAGTTGTTGACGAACAACTTGGCGCCACGCTGCAGTGTGCTCAGGTCGCTGGTCATCTTGGGGGCGGCATCCAGCGGATGGCCGCTCTCTGCTGCAATGGCAGGCGCACCGATCAGCGCTCCCGCCAGGGCGATCATGGAAATCAGCTTTTTCATCTTTTGTCCTTAATCCTCGGCGTGGCTCAGTGCGGCGTGAACGTCACGCGATCCGGCACCTGCTTGAAGGTTCCGATCTGGCTCCAGATCGGCATGGCCAGGAAGAACGCGAAGTACAGCAGCGTGCAGAACTGCGACACCTTTTCATACAGCGGCGTCGGCGGCTGAATGCCGAGGTAGCCGAGAATCAGGAAGGCAACCACGAAAATACCGATGATCGTCTTGTGGAAACCCGGACGGTAGCGGATCGATTTGACCGGCGACTGGTCAAGCCACGGCAGGAACACCATGACAACCACCGCGCCGCCCATCACGACCACACCCCAGAACTTGGCATCGATGAAGTAGAAGCCCAGCGCCAGGATGACGGCCACGGCCACGGCGATGCCCTTGACCTTGGCGCTCTTGCTGCGGATGAACAGCAGGCCAAGCAGGATGGCAGCAAACACCCACAGCACCGGCAGGAAGTTCGAGGTGATGGCACGCAACATCGAGTAGTACGGCGTGAAGTACCAGACCGGCGCGATGTGCGGCGGGGTCTTGAGCGGATCAGCCGGGATGAAGTTGTTGTACTCGAGGAAGTAGCCGCCCATTTCCGGCGCGAAGAAGATCACCGCGCTGAAGAGGAACAGGAACACGCCCACGCCGATCAGGTCGTGCACGGAGTAGTACGGGTGGAACGGGATGCCGTCGATCGGAATGCCGTTGGCGTCCTTCTTGGCCTTGATCTCGACGCCGTCGGGGTTGTTCGAACCCACTTCGTGCAGTGCGATGATGTGCGCCACGACCAGGCCGAGCAGCACCAGCGGTACGGCGATGACGTGGAAGGCGAAGAAGCGGTTCAGGGTGGCGTCACCCACGACGTAGTCGCCGCGGATGAACAGGGCCAGGTCCGGACCGATCAGCGGGATGGCGGAGAACAGGTTCACGATGACCTGTGCGCCCCAGTACGACATCTGGCCCCACGGCAGCAGGTAGCCCATGAAGGCTTCGGCCATCAGGCACAGGAAGATCAGGCAACCGAAGATCCACACCAGCTCGCGCGGCTTGCGGTACGAGCCGTAGATCAGGCCGCGGAACATGTGCAGGTACACGACCACGAAGAACGCGGACGCTCCGGTGGAGTGCATGTAGCGCACCAGCCAGCCCCAGGGCACTTCGCGCATGATGAACTCGACGCTGGCGAAGGCGACCGGGATGCCGGCGGCGTTGAGCGTGGCGTCCGGCTTGTAGTTCATCACCAGGAAGATGCCGGTGACGATCTGGATCACCAGCACCAGCAGCGCCAGCGAGCCGAAGAAGTACCAGAAGTTGAAGTTCTTCGGGGCGTAGTACTCGGAAAGGTGAGCCTTCCAGGTGGAGGTCAGCGGAAAGCGCTGATCGATCCAGCCGACCACGCCTTTTGTTTCGACTTGTTTGTCAGCTGCCATGATCAGGCCTCTCCCTTCTCATCTTTACCGATCACGATGCGCGAATCGGACAGGAACATATACGGCGGAACGTCAAGATTTTGCGGCGCAGGCTTGTTCTTGAACACGCGGCCCGCGAGGTCGAAGGTCGAACCGTGGCACGGGCAGACAAAGCCCGGATCGGCGCCCAGCTGGGGGTTGACGTTGGAACCGAAAGGACCGGACGGCGAACAGCCGAGGTGCGAGCAGATACCGACCACGACCAGCAGATCCTTGTGCTCTTCGCGCGAGCGCGCTGGATTCTTGCAGTAGTCGGGCGTGTCCATCGAATACGGGATGTCCGACTTGGGGTCGGCGACTTCGCTCTCGGTCTTGGCGAGCGAGGCGAGCATTTCGTCGGTCCGGCGGAGGATCCACACCGGTTTGCCGCGCCACTCTACAGTCATCATCTCGCCCGGCTTCAATGCGCTGATATCTGCCTCTACCGGCGCACCTGCCGCACGTGCTTTTTCGGACGGCGCAAACGTGGCGACGAATGGTACCGCGACCGCCGCGCCACCGATACCGCCAGCCACGCTCGTCGCAATCAGCAGATTGCGGCGACCTTTATCCACGTTTTGCTGGTCACTCATTCCAAACCCCAGGAAAGTCAATTAGATTTTGCGTCAACCCTAAATTATACCTGACCAAAGCCCGTCATTAAAGGTTTTCGGGGTAGCGCAACGGCCGGAGAGCAATATAGTATGTACGCACCACCACATCGCGGCACATGCTGCGGTGCACTCAAAACCGGTTATATGGGAGCCACCATGAGCATGATGCAAGAATTCAAAGCGTTCGCAATGCGCGGCAATGTTGTCGATCTGGCCATCGGCGTGATCATTGGCGCAGCGTTCGGAAAGATTGTCAGCTCCCTGGTGGAGGACATCATCATGCCGCTGATATCCGGCGCCATCGGCAAGCTCGACTTCTCCAACCTGTTTGTGGTGCTGGGCAGCCTGCCGGAAGGTGTGCCGCGCACGCTGGACGCCGTCAAGAAAGCCGGAATCCCGGTGCTGGCCTACGGCAACTTCATCACCATCCTGGTCAATTTCATCATTCTGGCGTTCATCATCTTCATGGTCGTGCGCCAGATCAACCGCCTCAACAAGCCCGAGCCGGAGGCCGCACCCGCCGAGCCGGCCGAGGACGTGGTCCTGCTGCGCGAGATCCGCGACAGCCTGCGCAACCGCTGACTCTCAGACTTCGGCCGCCTTGCCCACAAGTCGGCCGAATAGCCAGCATCTTCCACCGCCCGGAGCGAAACGGCCACCACCGGGTGGCGCCGATGCAGCAAGGCCATGAGGCTGGATCGGCGTCGGACGCCCCTGCCCATACCGCTTACACGGGATTGGGAATGTCGATGAAGGTGTGCTGGAGCCCGAAGCGCTCCGACAGATGCCCGCCGAGCGCCTGCACGCCGTAGCGTTCGGTCGCATGATGCCCGGCGGCGATGTACGCCACGCCGCTCTCGCGCGCCAGATGGGTCGTCTGCTCGGAAATCTCACCACTGATATAGACGTCGACCCCGGCGGCGACTGCCGCCTCGAAGTAGCCTTGGGCCCCGCC
>DATLHT010000063.1:0-2126 GCA_035539795.1 Burkholderiaceae bacterium | reverse complement strand
GCGTCGAGGGCGTTGACGGTCGCCTGCTTCTGGCGGTTCATCTCGCTGAAATCGATGGCGATGGCCACGCTGCCCATGATCGGCAGCATGGCGATGCCCGTCAGCATCGCATAGTTGCCGCCACGATCCCTCAGGAAGTCCAGTATCATTCTCGGGCGGCCCCCGCCGCAGACATCGATGCTGTTATCCGACGATGCGCAGGTTGGAGAGTTCGTCGGCGATCTCCTTGAAGACGGTGGAGAGCGTTGCGCCGGTGGCGTTCCAGAAAAGTTTCTTCGGGTTTCCGTCTTCATCCTTGCGGAAGCGCGAGTCGGATGAGCAGTTCTTCAACTCCGTGATGGCCTTGGCTTCGGCGGTCTTGGTTGCGTCGAGGTCGAGCGAGACGGTCATCACCAGGACGTTCGCGTTCTTGGCGTTGGTGCAGATCTTCCGCATCTGTTCGTCGAGCGCCTTCTGGTAGTTGGACGCAGTATAGGTCGTCTTGCTGACGTCGGTGCTCGTGCCCTTGTAAAGCCGGCTTGTCGTCTCGGTCGCCGCGAATTTGTGCCCGGCATAGCCGTAAGCAGCATAGGTGGACTTGTTGCCGGCATTGTCGTCGCCGCCCTGGTCGCCATAGGTGTTGGCGCCGTCGGTGAGGACGATGACAACCTTATCGTTGCCCTTCTCGGTGTTGCCTCGACCCTCGATGAAGGGTTCGTTGGAGGAGAGAACGCGCCAGCCCCTAGCAGTACCCTCAGGGACGTTGGTATTTCCTGTCGGTTTCATGGCGTCGATGGCGGCGTTGATGTCGTCCTTGCCTGCAACCACGGTTACGTCGGTAAGCGGCGTGATAGGGCTCGTAGTGCAGGAAAAGTTCGGGCCATAGCCGGAGCCGGCGGTGGAAGAGCCATACGGCTTGACGCGGAAATACTTGCGGGCATCCTGTTGCCGGTTCAGGACCCCGGTATTTCCCAATTCCCAGTCCGCCCACCAGCTAGTGCTATAGCCATAGTCGCTATTGCCCGCGCTCAGATCGTCGGTTCCGTCGTGATTGAGGTCCTTCCACCGGTTGCCGGCTTCGTCAGGTGCGAACATCGGTACGTACAGCGTTGCCGGATTACCCGTGCCCGGCGTAGTGTCGTCGGTGTTGTACGGGTAGGGGCGCGCCTCGACGCAGCCCTGCCATGAGGCGTATTCACTGGTCGTGTAGGTGTAGTCGTATGCGTACGTTTTGCACGTGCCGTTCTTCTTCTTTTCGATGCAGCGGCGCGAGTCGGGAATTTCTTCACGGTCCGTCTCGGCCAGCATGTCAGAATAGAGACTGAAACGGGTGAGAGGCTGGTTCTCGGTTTCTCCCCAGCCGGCGCCACGCTTGTACCAGACGTCTCCAACCTTCTGCGCCCAGCGATCACCAAGCTGAGCCTTGTTGGCCTCTGTCATCTTCGACCAGTCGAAGTTTTCATGATGGATCGGCGAAATGCCGGTGGTGTCCATCCATGGCTTGTCGTCGCTCGACGGTGCGATGTTCACCGACGCCGAGAAGGGGACGAGCGCGAACTGCACCGGCTTGTCGACCTGCTTCATCTGCGAGGCCTGTTGCGCCAGCTTGTTGACCAGTTCCTTCGACGCCTCCTTCAGGAGATCGATGCGCTTCTTGCTGGTGCCGAAGCCGTATTCGTCCATCGAACCCGAGTTGTCGAGGACGAGCGCCACTTCGAGAGTGTTCTTCAGCCGGATTTCCGCTTCCGCGGTGAAATTGACGTTCGGCTCGCTCGACACCTTGTTGATCAGCGCGGCGGCCGCCGGCAGGAAACGTGGATGATAGGTCATGTCGGCAGTCAGCTTGAGCGTGCCGCCGCCGAAGTTGTTGTTCGGCAGCAGGACGGTCAACTCGGTATCATCTGGATCCACGCTGCCGAGATTGGCCTCGAAGAAATCCTTGGCGTACTTTTTGACCGCCGTCTCATAGACGGCCTGGTCGGTGGAACTGGCGCTGCCGCTAGCGATGAAACGCGCCGTCGCGATGCCTGCGGCATCCAGCGCATTCATCGTCTGGGCCCGCTGCTTGGACAGTTCGGTGTAGTCGATCGCGAGGGCCAGAGCCCCCATGATGGGCACCATCGAAATGGCCGCCAGCAACCCGTAGT
>DATLHT010000062.1:0-2400 GCA_035539795.1 Burkholderiaceae bacterium | reverse complement strand
GTGACTACCTTCGGCGGCCGTCCCGAAACTGGCGGCTCGGTGGCCGGAGCGCTGCACCGCGGCTGGATCGACATGAAATCGGCAGTGGTCGACCGTACTGACCTTGCCATCCTGGAAGAAGCCGAGCGCGGAGAGGACGTCGCCAAACGGCGCTATACCGACGCGCTCAATGAAGATGACATCGATCTCAGTGCGCGGAGCCTGATCGAACGCCAGTATCAGGGTGTGCTGCGCAACCACGAGCGTGTGCGCGAACTGCGCAATCGCTATCGCACCCTTTGAGGCGTTCGTCAGCAGCGCCTCATCCCGAACAGGAGATCATCATGCGATCGACTCGAAGCATACGCACCATCCTCTTCGCCGCCACCCCGGCCGCCGCGCTGGGCGGGCTGCTCGCAGCCGCACCTGCCCAGGCGCTCGATACCCGCCTGCATGGCGGCAGCATCATCTTCGTGGCAGACAACACGACGCAGGCCCAGGCAGGCGCGACGACACCACCCAAGGCCGGCGGCAGTTCCCAGCCGGTCAGCGACAGCGTCATCACCGTCAAGGTGAAGGCAGAACTGGCCGCCGCCAAGGGGCTGGAATCGCGTCATATCAGCGTCAAGACCGTCAACGGCACCGTGCACCTGACAGGTTCCGTGCCGAGCGAGGCGCAGCGTACGCAGGCTATCCAGACCGTGCGTGGTATCGAAGGCGTGTCGTCCGTCTCTGACGGCCTGACGGTCGGGGGCAAATCGTAGAAGTGCCGCTTTGGCCGCCGCTCAGGCAATAAATATGGAGCGCCGGCTTGCCGCGCTTGTATCACAGGCTCGTACCGCAGGCATGAACGCCTCCACCATGCAGGTGGAGGCGTTCGCATGTTCACGCCGGTACCATCACCGCCACCGGCAGGTCCGTCAGCACGGCTGACAGCAACAACGTTGTGCCCGCGTGACGCGCACCAGTCAGGCAATCGACCCAGATACCAGCTGGGGCCCGCGGCACGGTGACAGACGTACTCTCCCAGCGTCGTGCAGGCACACACGGCTGATCGCAGCCTTCCAGCAGAGTGGCCGGCAGCCGTGTACCGATGGCCACCGCCGTGTGCTCCCCACGGCCGCGCGTGAAGGCCAGGACATGCGTCGCATATGCTCCCGTCGCCTCCAGCGGCTGCAGTGCAGCGGTATTGAAGTGCGTGGCATGGGTGCGACGCATATCCAGCAAGGCACGGATCAGGCGTTGCTTGATGCGACCATCGCGCCAGCGGGTCAGCAGGGCGGCCCAGTCGGGCATGGTGTCCAGCCCGCGGCGCAGCCTGTCATAGTCGACCGCGCCCCGGTTATCCGGATCCACCAGGGTGAAATCCCACGTCTCCGTACCTTGGTAGCGATCTGGTACGCCCGGCAGGCAATGCTGCAGCCATACCTGTGTCAGGCTGTTGAGCGCCCCCGCTACGCTGATGCGCTGCGCCAGCGCGGCAATATGATCGAGGCCACTTTCCTGCAATGCTGTCAAGAACGCGTCGGCACCCGCCTCATAGGCAAGATCCGGATGCGACCAGTCCCCATGCCGGCCTGCCTCGCGAATCGCCTTGCGTTGCCACGCACGGATGCGCTCCAGAAAGGCATCTCGCGCATCCGCTTGCAATGCAGGATTTTCCAGTTCCAAGGGCCATGCGCCGACTAGCGCCTGGTATAGCATCAGCCGGTCCGCCTCGTCCGGTGCTTCCTCTGCCGTTGTGTCGTTCGTCTGGAGGGGCACTGCCCGCCTGCCTTCGAGCCGCGCCACGTGACTGCGCCACAGTTGCGGCAATTCGCTGATCACCGCCAGACGCATACGGGCATCCTCGCCACGCTTGTGGTCGTGCGTGGCTGTCGCCAGCATGGTGGAGGGAAACCGGCGGGCGCGTGCTTGCACGCGGGCCAGGAATGCCTCTGGTGACAGCGCTGGTGCGCACGGCGCCGTGCCGACTTCATTGCGGGAAAGCAGGGTGCCGTCGCGATAGAACAGCGTGTCCTCGATGGCCTTGGCCGCGACCGGCGGCATGCTTTGCTGCAGCCGCGCTTGCGCCGCACAGGCGGCTGGCCTGTCCGGGCGCGCGTGCCGCACGATGCGGACGATGAAAGCGAGGGCTGCCCAGTCATCGCGGCGCAGCCGGGCCCGCGCGGCCCGCGCGGCGTGCCGCAATCGTCGGCGGTCGGCGCGGTGCTCGTGGCTCGCGGACCGTGGTGTGAAGTAGGTACGATACACCTGCATGTGCGCCAGCAGTTCCGCCACGGCGCGTGCCAGCGCAGGGCCAGTCAGGTCGCGGGCCTCAGGGTCTTCGCTGGCGGCCTGTTCGAGCGCACGCGTGGCGCGTCGCCATTCCGTGACGAGCGACTCGGTCACCAGCGCGCGGCGTGTGGCCACGATCTGCGC
>DATLHT010000061.1:0-4221 GCA_035539795.1 Burkholderiaceae bacterium | reverse complement strand
GTTCTGCACCGCGAGCGCAACGGCTACGCCGCCAATGCCGAGGCTGGCGACCATCGCCGTGATATTGACGCCCATATTGGCGAGGATAGCCAGCACGACGAGCGTCCAGACGAACAGCCGCAGTATCCACGAGATGATGGTGGTGATAACCGGATTGCCGGTGTTGCCCTGCCGTTGATCGAGGCGCTGTTTGACCCAGTAGCTGATGCCCTGGTTGAGCCACAGGCCGATCTGCAGGCCCACCACAAGGAACCACAGGTAGTCGATGCGTGCATGCCAGCGCTCGGGCAGATCGAGCATGCGGCTGGCGAGCAGAAGCGCGACTGCCAGCAGCGCCCATTGGCGCGTGCTGGCGAGCATCTGTCCGAGCAGATCGTCAAGACTCGTGGCGGTCTGACGGGCAGCTTTGGCGCTGCGTTCGCCGCTGAAACGAAAGATGATGCGCAGCACCAGGTAGATCGCCAGTGCGGCAGCGGCGGCGCTTAGCCAGCGCAGAAGCGTGTTGCCCAGGAATTCCGTTTCGAACCACGTCATGCAATTAGCCTCCTCACGAGATGGTTGGTAGATGGTGGTTAAGGCTGTCGCTCAGCCTCCGCCTGATCGCTGACCCGCTGCGACACCCGCCGCAACGCCGACAGCACGATCAGAGCCAGCAGCGCACACAGCACGGCGGTTGCCAGCTTGCCCATGCCCGCGGTCGCACCGATGGCTGCGGTGAGCCAGATGCTGGCGGCGGTCGTCAGGCCGATGATTTCCTGACTGTCATTGAGCTTGATGATCGCCCCCGCGCCAA
Organism: Burkholderiaceae bacterium; assembly: GCA_035539795.1. Classification (GTDB taxonomy): domain Bacteria; phylum Pseudomonadota; class Gammaproteobacteria; order Burkholderiales; family Burkholderiaceae; genus Imbroritus. Next base: position 3,428 of record DATLHT010000061.1, on the reverse strand, counting down.
GAAATCCCACGCCAGCAACCACGCCCTGCAGTACGCGGCTCAGGTCGGCGATTTCCATACCGGCTTGCAGCGGCACAAGCACGAACAGTGCCGCACCGAGTGCGACCAGCATATGCGTACGCAAGCCGGCTGAGCTGCCGCGCCGCTCACGGTCGTAGCCCAGCAGGCCACCCAGCGCCATCGCCGCCAGCAACCTCAGTGTCACGCGCACGAACTCGGCGGCGTCGGGCATGTCGGCGAATTCAGAGAGCAAGGCACTGGTGATCTCCGTCCAGAGATCGGGGGATACATGATCTTGCATCGCAGGCTCCTGTTGTTATGCATTACGCCGTTACAGCATCCGCCTCGCGCATACCGTTTGCATTTCTCCCGGTATCCCGCTTCGCGTATGGATTACGCATTACATATGTACTTTTTTCAGCCAGGGCGTTGTAACGATGCATGGTTCTTGCGTTGCAACGCGGTCTTCAGCGCGCTCAGGTATGGCGCTATGCCGAGACAGTCTGTTGTCCGACTATCTGCTGGCGAGCAAGTTGCATGCCCTTTCTGCCCGTTGAAACACTTGCGTTCACTCGTGCTTGATGCGGGAAGAAGCGCCTCGGCATTCAGCCCGAAAGCTGTTATTGTGCAAATTCGACCTGCCTGGGGCCGCAGCGGGTGGCGCGCATCTTGCCTCCCGCCGGTGTTCTGCCATTGCCACCGGAGTCCGTCATGACCTCACCCTTGCCGCTGGGACCGTCATCGCCCGCCACTCACCTGCCCTTGCTCGAACACTTCCGCACCGTGCGCCGCACCTCAGAGACACTGGTGGCGGATCTGTCGGATGCCGATGCAACGGTCCAGTCGATGGAAGACGCAAGCCCCGCGAAATGGCACCTGGCCCACACCACATGGTTCTTCGAGGAATTCGTACTCGGGGCACGGATGCCGCACTACACGCCCTTCAGCGAGCCATTCCGCTATCTGTTCAACTCGTACTATGAAGCTGTCGGCGCACGTCATCCTCGGCCCCGGCGCGGCCTACTGACGCGACCGACACTAGATGAGGTGCTCGCTTACCGCGAGACCGTGGACGAAGCCATGGAAACGGTGCTGGAAAGCCCGCATACCGAGGCCGAGCTCGGTGTCATCGTGCTCGGCCTGCATCATGAACAGCAGCATCAGGAATTGCTGCTGACCGATATCCTGCATCTCTTCGCGCAGAATCCGCTGCGTCCGGCCTATGCACCGCGCCCGGCGCCCGTTGCGGTAACGGATACCCCGCATCCGCCGGAGTGGATTGCTTTCGACGGCGGCATCGTGGAAGTCGGCTCGGCCGTCGATGCCCCCTTTGCCTTCGATTGCGAAGGACCACGCCACGCAGCACTGCTGCAGCCATATGCGCTGTCATCACATCCGGTGAGCAACCGGCAGTGGTGCGAGTTCATTGATGACGATGGTTACCAGACCGCGGCCAACTGGCTGTCCGACGGCTGGGCGTGGGTGAATCGCGAAGGCATCGAAGCGCCTCTGTACTGGGAATCGCGTGATGGCACCTGGTGGCACATGACACTGCACGGGCTGCAGCCGCTCGACCTGGACAGCCCCGTGGCACATATCAGCTTTTATGAAGCCGATGCCTTTGCACGCTGGTGTGGCAAGCGCCTGCCGACGGAGTTCGAATGGGAAGCCGCCTCTGCCGGACTGGCCCTGGATGGCAATTTTGCCGACAGCGGCCGTCTGGCGCCGATGGCGGACCGGCAACCAAATGCCGGCGTGCTGCGTCAGATGTTCGGCGATGTATGGGAATGGACGGCCAGCCCATTCCTGCCCTACCCCGGCTTCCAGCCTTCGCCGGGAGCGATTGGCGAATACAACGGCAAGTTCATGTGCGGCCAGATGGTGCTGCGCGGCGGCTCATGCGTGACGCCTGCGGGGCACATCCGGCCGACCTATCGCAATTTCTTCTATCCGCACCAGCGGTGGCAGTTCACGGGGTTGCGGCTGGCGGATGACCGGTGAGAGGGGCGACTGCCGGCAATCAACCGGAAAACACGATACACATATCGCAGCATAGGTATTGCTAACTTATACAAAATTTTGTATAGTTAGTCATGATCGACCCAAAGCCTATCGACAAGCCTGTCGAATTCCGGGGTAACTCCCTGGATGCGCTTCGAGCCTTTCCTTTGGCAGCCCGACGCGACGCAGGCCATCAACTCGATCGGGTGCAGAACGGTTATGAGCCGGATGACTGGAAACCCATGCATGGCGTGGGCCAAGGGGTAAAGGAAATCCGGATCCGGGATGCTGCCGGAGCATTTAGAGTCATATATGTCGCCAGTCATATATGTCGCCAAGTTCGCCGATGCTGTGTACGTGCTTCACTGTTTTCAGAAGAAAACGGAGAAGACCAGCAAGACCGATCTGGACTTGGCAGCCAAGCGTTACCGCGATTTGCTGAAGGAGGTGAACCCATGAACAAGCAGCAATTTGCCAGCGTGTGGGATGCCATCGAAGACACTCCCGAAGCGGCGGAAAACATGAAATTGCGCTCCATCCTCATGATGGCGCTCACCAACCACATTACCCGTACCGGAATGAGCCAGGCTCAGGCTGCCGAAGTTCTTGGCGTGACCCAGCCACGCGTTTCCGATCTGATGCGGGGCAAAATCAATCTCTTTGGTCTCGATGCTCTGGTCAATATGGCCACAGCTGCGGGGCTTCATATCGAAATGCGGATCCTCGAGGCCGCCTGAACTTCGCGGCATTCGCCGCCGACTTGTCTGGTGGTCTACCACCCGCTGCGCGTCCCCTGCTGCATCTTGCGCAGGCGCGCGGCCAGGCCTTCGGCGATCTCGGTGTGGTCCGCTTGGCGGGCAAAGTCGACGGCCGTCATGTTGCGCTGATTCTTGAGCGTCACGACCGCGCCTTCGTCGAGCAGCAGTTTCACCAGATGGATATTGCCGCTGCGCGCCGCCATCATCAGCGGCGTGGTCAGGTTCGGGCTTTCGGCATCCACATAGGCGGCGTGGTCGAGCAGATAGCGGGCGATCTCCAGATGCCCGCCGGCCGCAGCGTAGTGCAGCGGTGCCCACCCTTTCTTGTTGACCTCGGCGTCATGTTTTTCCACCAGGATCTTGACTACGTCGAAGTGCCCGCGCAGCGCTGCCAGCATCAACGCGTTCTCACTGTTGCGGTTCTCGGCATCCGGATCGAGCTTGGGAGACTTGAGCAGTTCCTTGACCGCCTCGAATGCATTTTCCTGCAGCGCACTGATCAGCAGGGGCGTGCCTTTGGCATCGGTGCCGTTGGGGTCGGCGCCCTTGGCCAGTAACTGTCTGATGCCCCAGGCATTATCCAATTCCACGGCCTTGCGCAGATCCTCGGCGGGGCCAGCCCAGGCGCCCATATGCAGGCACAGCAACAGGGCTGGCAAAGCGCGCAGG
>DATLHT010000060.1:0-11020 GCA_035539795.1 Burkholderiaceae bacterium | reverse complement strand
GAATATTCGTGACGTGATTCTGTTCCCGCATCTGCGCAAAGAGGATTAACGCATGCGGCCATGAGCATGGCGACTGCATGACACCGGATGAAAGCCTCCCGCTTGGGAGGCTTTTTTACGGCCACAAGACCATCTGTCTTGTTGTTGGCATGGAGCCGCTGACCGTTTCTGAATCGATGAGCGCAGCGGCTTGCGATGCTGCTCCAAGTCCCCGGGGTGCAGACGCCGACAACGCCCAATCGATCGGAATACACAACCATCCTGCCTTGCTGAAAAGGTGTGGAGGGGCATCGATATCATCACAGTTACCTACACCGCTTGTTGCCCAGTCACTTAAGAACCATCTTATTCTTGTAGCCCCGCCGTACCTCGAAACGCGCGTGCGTCAGTACTAATCGATTCCCGATGCCACGCGGCAGCTTGGCACGACAAACAAATCCAAAAAACATCACCCACTCCATCTGCTGCCCCTCTATAGTTGCTCTAGCAGTGACGATAACCTGTACAGCCTCAGCGAAAGACAAGTTGCCAAAAGCATCGACGGAGGAGTCCCATGTTAAACCTGTGGAAACACCCGCCCGCTGGCCTCGCACTGATCGCCGCCGTGATATTCGTCGACATGCTGATGTATGGCGCGATGATTCCCCTGTTGCCCGAGCTGATGCAGCGCTTTGGCATGAGCGGCGCCTTGGCCGGGCTGTTTCTCGGCTTGTATCCCCTGATCATGATGTCGCTGAGCCTGATATTCGGCCGGCTGGCGGACCGTTACGCCAGGCATCGGCTGATCGGTTGCGCACTGCTGATGGCCGTGCTCGGCTGCCTGATGATTGCGCAGGCCAGTACGTTGCCGATGCTGTTCATGGGACGGGTGCTCCAGTCGCTCTCGGCCACGCTGCTGTGGACCTCCACGCTGGCGATGGTGGCCCGCCAGTTCATGGACGGGAAACGCACGCAGGCGCTGGCGATCTGCAGCAGCGCGAGCATGGCGGGATTGCTGGTGGGGCCGGTGGTGTCCGGCTGGATCGCGGAGCGGATTGGCTACCCCTTGACCTTCCACATGCTCGCGGCGCTGTATGCCACGCTGGCTTGCGCCGCGCTGATCCTTTTGCGCGAGCCACGGCAATCCGACGCAGCCGTGACCGCGCATTTTTCCATGCTGGGTTTCCTGCGCCTGCCTGCAGTCGTGCCGGTCATCCTGCTGCTGGCCAGTGGCATGGTGCTGCTCGGTCTGTTCGAAATCCTGCTGCCGCGCTATCTCGTATCAGCATTCCGAGTCACGCCGTTCCAGTTGGGCATTGTGCTGTCCGTCTTCACGCTCAGCTACAGCCTATCCAGCCTGTTCGCCGCACGCTACTGGGACCGCCAGCGCAGCCGCCCCGTGACCACCGCGCTACGCTCCGGCCTGATCGTCACGGCCGCGCTGCTACTGGTGGCAGGGCTGCCCGCGTCGGTGTGGGGATTTGCCGTAGCGATCGGCCTGACGGGAATCTCGATGGGATACTGGATGTCGCCGCTTATGGACATGATGTCACGCGCGATGGAACGCTCCACGGCCACGCTTGCCCACGGAGCAATCGGCGCGCTGTATAACCTGATCTCGTCCGCGGGCCTGGCGCTCGGCGCGACCGGTGGCGGGGTTGCCGGCGACTATCTTTCCTTGCAGATCATCCTGGCCGCCATCGCCATGCTGGCCATTCTTCAGGCCATCATCCTGCCAGCCGGGATCGGTGACGTGGACACGCAAGAGTCAACACAGGAATCGGCGCAAAAGTCGGCCTGATCGCGCAGGAAATTCAAGCGTGCGATGAAATATTCCCATGGGACATAGGCATCGATCAGATGGCGATCGCCGCTAGTCGGATCAAAAGCGCGCCGTCCATGCAGCAGCCGGCCATTCTGTACGGCAACACACTCGCCGGCCTGAAGCTTAACGACCAGTTGGTAATCCGGATGCTTGAGGCAGCGGAAGAACGCCACGTACGCCTCATAGAACGCATCGACCCGTTCGGGTGCGAGTTTCCAGTTGAAGCAGTGGGAATGCCCGAAGAAGACTCCGCTGATATCCCCTGCTTCGTTCAGTTCGATGATCGGCCGGCGTCGGATAAAGTGGTAGCGCCAACCCTGGTAGAACTGCTGGAATTCAATGGGTGTCTCGACGAGGATCGAGAACGCTTCCGGATGATCGCGCCGGAAATCGGCCGCAGCCTGGAATCCATCCACAAGCACCGTTTCACCCCCGCTCGCCGCATTCACCTTGAAGTACAGGAACTGCAGCAGCGGCGCGGTGTGCATATAGGTGGAGTAATCCGTGTGTGGCGTCAGGGCGCAGCCGCTCTCGGACAGGTCCTGCGCGCCAATCGACGAACGGATATGTGCGAAACGGCCATACTCGGTGTAGTGGATCGGTCCGATGGCCGAAACAAAACGATCGAGCGCGTCGAGTTCCACGTCACGAAACAGCACGAAACCGAGACGGAGCAAATCGTTCTGCCAGGCCTGCGTATCCGAGGGCTCCGCCGGCAACGCATGCCACGGCAGCGGCTGCCGGTTCCAGGTATCGGCGCCCCACAGCGCGGGAAGCACCTGCTGTTCGATCGAGGCGATGCGCACCGGCTGCCGCGCCAGCCATGCCAGCGAGTACCGGCTTTCGTGCAGCGGCGCTTCGTCCCAGACGATGTGCAGCGTATCGCCGTCAATCGCATGACGCAGCATGGCTGGCCGCCGCCCGGCCAGCGAGATATCGAACAGTTTCTGGAACGAGCCGGGATCGCGGCACTGCGCACAGGTGCAATTGTCGCGCAACCAGGTCAGGTGGTATGTTTCACCACCGATTGCCAGGCAGGATGGCGCCGGTGCGGATGGTGCGGCCATGGCGCTTATCCTTGCTTGCGCAGCACGAAGATGATGATCTGCTCATACCCAAAAATTGCCAGCTCTCGCCGTGCCAGTTGCGTCAACGATTCTGACTTCAGCCGGTGTGCGAAATCAGGCGTCTGCGCCATGTAGTCAGCCCGCGCAATGACGACCAGCAGCCCGCCCGGCTTGAGCATGGCCACCAGCCTGTCGAGCGCTTCCGGGCGGACATGATTGAAGGTGAATACGCCGATGGCCGTGACCGCATCGAATGCGCCGGCAGGATACGGCAACACATCGTCATGCAGATCGTGTTGCTTGAGCTGCCGATACAGTCGCTTGCGTGCCGCGGTCGACAGCATCTCCGCCGACTGGTCCATACCGGTCAGATTGGCATGCCCCAGTCCGCTCAGCGCCTCGGCCACCATGCCGGTGCCACAACCGGCATCGAGAATCGCCGCCTCCGGCGGCACGAGCCGCGATAGCATCGCGGCAGCCTGCGCCGGGCAGTTCCGGTAGGACGTGGACAGATCGCTGTCGTAGCGCTGTGCCCACGTATCGTATTTCTCATGCAGCGGCGTGGCTGCATCGCCCTCGTACACCCAGTTCAGGCAATCTGCAATCTTGACCGCCTGAAAGAAGCTCCAGCCAACCTGTCGCTCATGGATGGCCTTGCACATATGGCGATAGGCATCGCTGAGTTCGGGGTAATGTTCTGCAGCCATGCGCGACAGCAAATCATAGTTTCCATCCAAGTGCTGGCTGAGATCGAGATGCTGGCGCACGAAGAAGCCATGCTGCCGCAAGGCAGTAAGATAGTCAGCGTGGCTCATTTCGGGCTGGAACAGCAACCGCTCGTAGACGAACCGCAGCGCATTGAAATTGACTTCGCGTGTCGGCGACACGAGGTCGTCGAACACCAGCACGCCTCTATCCTGCAGCACCCGGAAGGCCTCGCGCACCGCGCCGATACGCTGCGGCACATGATAGAAGGTGGCCTGGCTCCAGGCATGGGTAAACGAGTTGTCTTCCAGCGGCAGATCCAGCACGGAGCCCTTGACAAAGCTGATATTGAGGTCCCCACCCAGCGCCGCCACCTTGTCGCGTGCGTTCTGGACACGCACACTGCTCAGATCGACCCCCACCACTTCGCAACCGGTCTTCTGCGCGAGCCAGATAGCAGTATTGCCGTTACCACATCCGAGATCGAGCACACGCGACGAGGCTGTGATGCCACTTGCCTCCAGCATCATCATGTTCCATCTCTCGCAGCCTTGCTTGAAAACCAGCGATGCCGGCCCGCTCCGGTCGGGCGGCAGATATCCCCAGTGCAGGCTGCCTTCCTTGTCCCAAAAGGACCGGTACTTGGCGTCTTCGCGATCGTAAAACGCTTCGGTTTCTTTCTCACTGAAGATCGAGTGCATGGGGGTTCTCCGTGTATGTTCCCGTCAGAAATGCGTGCAACTGCAGGCTGCCTGCCTGTAATAGATTGCAGAAGCGGGCGTGCTGGTCATTCGTCGCCGTGATGCTGACCCGCATGGTCGCTTCCTTGAGCGTATAGCCAATGCCGAAGCCGTCCGCCGTCGCCGGACCGAAGGTACTGAACCGGATCGCGGAGGCGGGGATGGCACCTGTCGACAGGTCGTACTGACCCACGAAACGTTGAAAGTCCGCGTTTTCGAACAGTTGTGGCATCGGTTCATTCAGCTGGGCAGCGATGACCCGCATGGCAAAGAGATGGCGGTCGATGCCCGCGCCGCGGGCGCAGGCGAACATGTTGCGGTCGTGCGCCTGGCTCGCCGCCCTGAGCGCATCGAGCGCAGTGAAGATATCGGCACCGTTCGCGTCGAGTTCCTTGACGGCCTGCCACATCGCTGCGGTCGCCGGGCGTAGTGTTTCCGTCCTGCCGCACTGGAAGTGCCGCATGGACACGGTTTCATATGTACAGGGCAAGCTGCCACGCAAACGGAAATACGCAAGATGAAACAGAAATTGTGCGAGGAAGTCGGCACTCAAGCCGCTCTGCTTCAGAAGCCTGGAATCCGGCAGCGTGATATCGAACACCGTATTGCGGATAGCACCGGCGGCATGTGCGTGGCGTCCACGTGCCATCTCCAGGGTCTGCAGGAGTCCGTCATCTGTTTGCCAGGTCAACAGATGCGGACGACAGGCGGTATCGGCTTGCGAGGTGGTCTGCCGTTCCACCCGGTCCATCTCGCTGAGCAGGCGCAGGAAGGTATAGCCATCCAGCATGCTGTGTTCCATGTTGGCCATCAGCATCCCGTCTTCACTGACGATGAACTGCAGGGAATGGTCATACCAGCGGTTGCCGGGCTCGCCCAGCAAGGCACGCCGGGACGCAGCCGTGTCGGACGGGCCGACAGGCGGGTCGATGCAAACAGTCAGCAACGCGCTCTCGATCGCATGCAGATTGGCGGCATGCATCGGGTGGGTAGCCATCAGCCGTTCCCGCTCGATGGCCCAGAGCGTGCGCGGCAGCGTAGTGAGCAAGCCAAGCGGTGGCTCGCCTGGGGTTGGATCATCAAGGGCGATCTGCACCGCGTGAACCAGATTGTCGAGCGTGATCCTGACACCTTGTTCATCCCGCACGGTCAGCGTGAACATCTTGCCATGCACGAGCAGCAAGACATGCCTGGAATCCGCGTAGCGGGCGATGCGGTCGCGCTTGATGCCAGGAACACGGCTGGTCGCGAACAGATAGGGATACTGGTCCATTGACCACAGCCGCGTGCCGGACCGGTCGGGAGCCAGCGTTTCCTGTTCGATAAGCGCATGGACTGCCAGCGCCCGGTCGATCAGCTGGGCGATCTTGCCGGCAAGCGTAGGCGCTGCGCTGAAGACACGCGGAGGATCGCACTTGCATGCCGGATTCTGAAAGATCGCGAGCGGCGCCCGGCTTTCGAGGTAGGACTCGATCCAGAAACGATGCACGAAGCTGGCCACGTCGTACCCATCAATCTTTTCGAGTTGCGCATGCAGGAACGGACCCGGCCCGGCCATGAACTCTTCGGTCAGCCTGCTGGCAGCTGCGTATCCCGCGCCATCCAGGAATGGCGTCACCGCCTCCAGATAGCGCTTGCACGTGGAGGCCAGCGACGGCAACGGCAAATGATGGAGCTTGCCTTCGGACAGCATGATCCTATCCCCCGAAAGGAACTGCCATGGATATGGTCAGGCGATGGTCACGTCACCATAGGTACGCCCCACCGGGAGTTCACTGTCGAACTTCAGGCCATCGGGAGTGGGTCGCAGCTGCTGGCGGAAGTTTTGGGTGATGGCATTACGCTCGTCGACCAGCGCGATGTGGGCGGTATGGCCATCGCGCATGACATCCTGGACATCTTTTTCGATGTTCGCCCAGATGATCAGCGTGTCGCCAGGCTTGCACAGCAGCGCGCCACCGCCGTTCGGACAGATGCCACCCTGCCCGGCCGGCGCAGGCAGGACGTAGGTGCGCCAGCGGTGGCCGTTATCGACATTGACGATTTCCACTTCTTCGAGTGGCAGCAGATGGACGGCGTCCAGCAGGTTGGCATCGATGCTGATGCTCCCCACGTAGTTCCGTTTTGCTTCAGTGACCGTTACCCGATGTAGCTTGGCGTGCATCAACTTGATCGTTCCAGCCACGTTGCTCTCCCGTACGGCGATTGTGGTGTGTCACTGCCCCGTACCGCTTCGTTGGCTCGCGCAGATGTGGGGAATTGACTGGTTAATTACGAGTACATCTTTTTTGTTGTTAAAAAAATTTAAGAGTTATTAAAACAATGTTCAAGTGGTCAAACTCAAGTTAAGCCAAGTCTTATTGGTACATCAGGGGAGATGGAGAGGCTGAGGGATTTGGACAGACAGGTTTTCGTCTACAAGGCAGGTCATGCTCGGCCAACTGGAACAGCAGGCAAACCGGCATATGCCACCGGATGACGTTTACCTGCCGGCATGGCTGACCGATGCGGCCTCGCCAGGTTAGGGCGAGGCCGGAAAGAGAAAAGGGCCGGTTCTGTGCATTCAGGATCCAGCCCTTATGTTGGCAGCACCGGTATGGTCATCCAGTGCCAGTCGCCTTGCGTACCCGCGTTTTCCGTGTCCAGGGAAACAGTTCCCGGCACGCAGGCAACGCATGCCTGCATCAGCTGTGTGGCGCCCTCACCGGCTCAGTCGGCCTCGTCGAGCCACGCCATCTGGATCGCTTCGAGAATCTTCTCGTTCGAGCTTTCCGGATTGTCGTCAAAACCGTCCAGCTCGCACACCCAGCGATGCAGGTCGGTGAATCGTACTGTCAGCGGGTCCGTATCCGGAAACTTGTCGTTGAGCGCAATCGCGATATCGTAGGTATTGGTCCATTTCATGGCAAATGTCCTCAGTGATTTTCGCTGGCGTGGTTGATGGTGTATTTGGGAATCTCGATGACCAGCTCCTCATCGGCCACGCGTGCCTGGCACGACAGGCGCGAGGTCGGCTCCAGCCCCCAGGCCTTGTCGAGCAGATCCTCTTCTTTTTCCTCGGCCTCTTCCAGCGAATTGAACCCTTCACGCACGACCACATGGCAGGTTGTGCAGGCGCAGGATTTCTCGCAGGCGTGTTCGATCTCGATGCCGTTTTGCAACAGTGCATCGCAGATCGTGGTGCCTTTCTCTACCTCCAGCACTGCGCCGTCCGGGCACAGTTCCACGTGAGGCAGAACGACTAGTTGAACCATGATGTTTCTTCCATTGGCGTTGTTTCGACCAGCCGCGAGGTACGCGGCTTAGCCCAGTTCATTGATCGATTTTCCGGCCAGCGCAGTGCGGATGCTCTGATCCATGCGGCGGGCGGCAAAGGCGTCAGTCTCGCGCGACAGCGCGTCCACCGCGGCCTTGATGGCCAGATGGTCCTCACCCTGCATCAGCGTGCGCAATCCGCCGATGGCAGCATCGATGCGCCCACGCTCGTCCGCATCGAGCAGATGTCCATCGGTGGTCATGGCTGCCTCGATCGCTTCGATCAGGCGCTGCGCTTCGACACGCTCTTCCGCGAGCGCGCGCTTCTGCATGTCGATCTCGGCGGACTGAAAGCCATCCTGCAGCATGCGGGCGATCTCGTCATCGCCAAGGCCATACGAAGGCTTGACGACAATGGAGGCCTCCACGCCCGAACCCGTTTCCTGTGCCGAAACCGACAGCAGCCCGTCGGCATCAACCTGGTAGGTCACACGGATCCGTGCCGCACCGGCCACCATCGGCGGAATGCCACGCAGTTCGAAGCGCGCGAGCGAGCGGCAATCGTCCGCCAGCTCGCGCTCGCCCTGCACCACATGCAGCGCCATCGCGGTCTGGCCGTCCTTGAAGGTGGTGAACTCCTGCGCACGCGCCACGGGAATGGTGCTGTTGCGCGGGATGATCTTTTCCACCAGTCCGCCCATGGTTTCCACGCCCAGCGACAGCGGGATGACGTCAAGCAGCAGCCAGTCCTCGCCCGGGGCGCGATTGCCGGCGAGCAGGTTGGCTTGCATGGCAGCGCCGAGCGCCACATCCTTGTCGGGGTCGAGATTGGTGAGCGGCGGGCGGCCGAAGAAGTCGGCCACGGCCTTGCGGATAGCCGGCATGCGCGTGGCGCCACCGACCAGCACGACGCCCTTGACGTCCTGGGCAGAGATGCCGGCATCGCGCAGCGCCTTGCGCGTCGGCGTCAGCGTTTTCTGGACCAGATGCGCCGTCAGTTGCGCGAAGGTTTCGCTAGTGAGCGTGAGATGCACGGTTTCGCCGCTGTCGAGCAAGGCATCGATCAGCGTGCTGTCGTTGGCCGACAATTGTTCCTTGGCGGCACGCGCCTTGCCCAGCAGCATGCGCGTGTCTTCCGGCGACAGTGGTTGCAGCGCGGCCTGCTCGACAATCCAGCACAGCAGACGCTGGTCGAAATCGTCGCCGCCGAGCGCGGAGTCACCGCCGGTCGACATCACTTCGAAGACGCCGCGCGTGAGCCGGAGGATGGAGATATCGAACGTCCCGCCACCCAGATCGTAGACCGCATACACGCCTTCGGCCGCGTTCTCCAAACCATAGGCCACAGCAGCTGCCGTCGGCTCATTGAGCAGGCGCAGGACTTCGAGCCCTGCCAGTTTGGCCGCATCCTTGGTGGCCTGGCGCTGGGCATCGTCGAAGTAAGCGGGCACGGTGATCACGGCACCAGCCAGATCGTCACCCAGCGTATCCTCGGCGCGCTGGCGCAGGGTGGCCAGAATCTCGGCAGACACCTCCACCGGGCTTTTCACACCGGCGACCGTACGCAACTGCACCATACCCGGAGCATCCACGAAATCATATGGCATGTTTTCGACGTGGATCACATCCTTGAGGCCACGCCCCATGAAGCGCTTGACCGAGGTGATCGTATTTCGTGGATCGCGGTTGGCCTCGGCCATGGCCGCATAACCAATCTGCGCACCTTGCCCGGCACGGTAACGTACCGCGGATGGCAGCAAAGTCCGGCCCTCTTCGTCGGGCAGCACTTCCGGCACGCTGTTGCGCACCGCGGCGACCAGCGAGTTGGTGGTACCGAGATCGATGCCGATTGCGAGGCGCCGCTGATGAGGATCGGGCGCCATGCCAGGTTCGGAAATCTGGAGAAGTGCCATCTGCTTATTCTGTAGGGGGAGCAGGCATGAGGCCTGCCGTCAGGATTCGAGCCGCTCGTAAGCGTGGCCGATATCGGCCTCGAACTTGTCGATGAACATCAGTTGCCGGGCCAGCCGTGCAGCCTGTGCGTGATCGGCGGAGTCAAGCGCAATGCTGGCCTGATCGAGCAGCGTGTCGCGCAGGGTCCGCACCTCGTCCAGCAGGGCATCGATCGCACCGAAGTCGCGAGCCCCCTGGGCGTCATCTAGTGCTTCACGCCATTCCATCTGCTGCATCAGGAACGCCGGCGGCATGGCGGTATTGCTCTCTGCCTCGACGTCGACGTCACGCAAATGCAGAAGATAGACAAGGCGGCGCAGCGGGCTGCGCAGCGTCTGGTAAGCCTCGTTCGCCTGGGTGGCCCACTGCATGGCCGCGCGGCGCTCGGCGGCGCCGGCACTGGCGAAGCGGTCGGGATGCACCTGGACCTGCACGGTACGGTAGGCAGCGTCGAGCGCTTCCAGGTCGACAGCGTACTGTTCCGGAAGGCCAAACAATGCGAAATGATTGACTGGTGCGCCTGCGGTAGAAACCATCAAAAAAATAGCGGCTATGCCGCCTCTCCATCATCACCTGGTACGGGTTCACGACGCTCGCACAGGCGGCACACCAGTGGTGTACCCAGCTGCGCTGCCCGCCCCTGCGGCGTCTGGGTCCATGCGCGGATCTGCCATGGCGGCGTATGCCGCATGTGCCGCGTATGGCCACAGCTCAGGGTGGCGACCCACTGCCCCTCTTCATCCTGGTGCAGGCCGGTGATCGTAACGGCCGCCACTACGCTTTCCTCAGATGCGGAACGATTCACCGCAGCCGCATTCATCCTTGACGTTGGGATTGTTGAAGCGGAAACCTTCATTCAATCCTTCGCGCGCGTAGTCGAGTTCCGTCCCGTCGATATAGGGCAGGCTCTTCGGGTCGACCAGCACTTTGATGCCGAACGATTCGAATACATTGTCCTCGGGCGCGACTTCGTCGGCGTACTCCAGCTTGTAGGCCAGGCCGGAGCAGCCGGTGGTCTTGACGCCCAGACGCAGGCCCACGCCCTTGCCGCGGCGCTCGAGGTACCGCGAGACATGCTTCGCGGCCTTTTCAGTCAATGTAATCATCCTGCTTCCCTGTTTCGACGTGTTCGACGTGCAACGGACTCGGCCCGGACTGCGGGCCTCAAGCGGCCTTGTCTTCGGCCGGTGCGCCGTGCTTCTGGCGATAGTCCGCCACAGCGGCCTTGATCGCGTCTTCGGCGAGGATCGAACAGTGGATCTTCACCGGCGGCAGGGCCAGCTCTTCGGCGATCTGGCTGTTCTTGAGCGCGGCAGCCTGGTCCAGCGTCTTGCCCTTGACCCATTCGGTCACCAGCGACGACGAGGCGATCGCCGAGCCGCAGCCGTAGGTCTTGAAGCGCGCGTCCTCGATCACGCCCGTGGTCGGGTTGACCTTGATCTGCAGCTTCATCACGTCGCCGCAGGCAGGGGCCCCCACCATGCCGGTGCCCACCG
>DATLHT010000059.1:0-2188 GCA_035539795.1 Burkholderiaceae bacterium | reverse complement strand
AGGTCGGGGTAGACACCGATCCCGCCGCTGTCGCTCTGCTCCGCAGCGTCCGAGTCGTGGTTCGCTCGGAATGCGTCGAGCGATTCAGAAGCGACTTAATGGATGGCGACTTCGCTCACATTCCCGGCACCAAGGACCAACTCGATCGCCTGCAGCAGAAGTTTGAAATCACGCGGCAAAGGCCCTCCGAATGGACCTACGCCGTTCACGCCGCCGTCAGCCTGTTGAGCAGCTACGGGCTGCTCAAGCCGGGGTCCTCAGACGATGACATGGCCCAGGGCCGCGCCCTGCTCATGGAACTCTGCACGCATTTCGTCTCGCGTGGCGACATGAAGAACGACAAGCTGATCCAGTTGTTCAAAGCCATCCCGCCACGGGAACAAGCCCTCTTGCTTCAAGCGAAGTCACGCCCGTTCCTGGATCCGGACATCTCCCAAACAGCCCCCCTGCTTCTCGAGGAAGCGATCATCATTCAAGGCAAGGACCTCCGGGACGCATTGGATGTCGCTTGCACGGCATTCAACGATGCGGCGTCTTCCATGGCCCCGTTGTGTGTACAAGCCGAAAAGCTGGCGGATGTGGCCCATGCCTGGTCAGCGCTGACCGCCCACTGCGCGGGCCATGAAGTCGACATGGACGACGCAACCACGCAACGCATCAACGGTGTGTGCAAACGGGCCAGGGGTATGGATCTGAGCGATCTGGGCGTGGACGTGCTCGGCCATGCACGGCTGTCCGAACTCAAACGCAGCCTGGACACCTTGGGCATTGCGCACAACGCCAGGGCTTTTGCCGACGAGGTGTCGCATCGCAAGCAAGCCAGCACCGCCAAATGCGTGGTCGCCCTGAATGAAGGACTGAACCTTCTGGCCGCGGACGATCTGGAGGCGGGCCTCGCGGCCCTGGTGACCGCCCAGGAGAAAGCGTTGAAGGCCATGCAGGTGCATGAGGAACTGGGCGCCGATCTGGGCAGCCGCGGCAATGTTCGCAGTGCCGACGGCCATCAACTCTTCTACTCCAACCTGTTCAACCAACTGTTCGACACCTATCCCGACCAACAGGAAAGATGGTTCAAGGCGGTCAATCAGAAGCAGGTCCAACTGCTGGCCAGCGCGCTGCCCAGCGTGGCGGAAAAGAAGGGCCAGAAAGAAGGGGGCGCCGACATCGTGATCGCGGCGCTCGGTGGACATCTGGCGAACATCAAGACAAGGCTGGCCGAGCGACTGGGCCGACAAGACGACGAGGTCGAACTGAGCCCGTATGAACAGCGGCACGACCTCTATCTGCTGGACAAAGAGACCCAGGATGCCGGCGATGCGATCACCGGCGGGTTTGTCACCCAGACACAAGCGGCGCGCCACCAGCCTTTCGACGCAGCCACGCAAGAAGCTATTGCTCGCACGCTGGCGGCGATCTCCCCGCCTGAAGACGGTGTTGATGCCGATGCGCTCCTCAGGATCCGCCTCGCTGCGATCAACACCGACATGAAGCGCACGGGCTACGTTGTCGAACAGAAAGGTCAGCCAGGCCAGGCCGTCGACAACGCCAAGGCGCTGCGCAATCGCCTGGAACCCACTGACGCGCAACTCGACCGCCTGGCCCGCCTGGCGGGCATCGATCTTTGGCAAACGGCAGACGCTGCGTTGGCTTCGCCGCGCTCACCCGTTCTCGATTCCGAGGGCGCACCGATTCAACCCACCAGCCATCTCGCCCGCACCACCTGCCACATCAGTCGTGGAAACAATGGCCAACTGGAGCTTCGCATGGAGCGGGTGTTGTCCAAACCCGGGAGTACGGTGCACCTCTCGCTCACGGCCTCCATCGCCGAGGACGGATCGATGACGATGGCGCAGCCTGTGTCCGGCTATGGCGCCATCGCGCCCGCGAACAACTGAGGCGCCCTGCCCATCGCAACACCGGTGTCTTGCCAAACGCACATCCAGTCAAAAACGTCTGCTGCATCGTGACACCCGCAACTCGACAGAAGTGAAGAACACATATGAACCGCGTTAGCCCCCATCTGCCACTGCCCATCAATCACGCCTTCTACGACAGTCCCGTCGGCAAACGCGAAGCGCCTCGGGTGCGATCGCTTGCGCCCACTGCAAGGCGGACACCGATCGACAAAGTGGGCCATGCCATTTACAAGATGGCGAACCGAGTCTTCAATGTCCTGGTATCCAAAGAC
>DATLHT010000058.1:0-7554 GCA_035539795.1 Burkholderiaceae bacterium | reverse complement strand
CCCCCAGAAAGTGTGGATAACTCTGTGAATATCCTTGTGCAAGTGCGCCAAACGATCGATGCCCGCTCCACGAGGCACTCACTGAACAGGTTGGGGTCTATGAAAATAGTCTTAATAAACAAGGTTCTGATGCATAAATACGTCGTTTCCGGCAAGAGGGTGGGTGCCGAGAATGTTGGCCTACACACAATTTCAAGCTGTGGACATGTCTGAGCCGTTTCCGTCCTCCGAATCGTCTTCCAGCGCCGATGCCGGTGGAATTCCTGCTCGTGAAGTGATCTCCGTGGGCGAGCTCAATCGCGCCATCGGCGGCGTGCTGCAGCGCAGTTTCCCTCTAACCTGGATCCGCGGTGAAATCTCCAATTTCACGCGGGCCGCCAGTGGTCACTGGTATTTCTCGCTCAAGGACAAGCAGGCGCAGATCCGCTGCGTCATGTTCCGGGGGCGCAACCAGCACGTCGATTTCACGCCACGCGAGGGCGAGGCGGTGGAAGTGCGTGCCCTGGTGTCGCTCTATGAGCCTCGCGGCGAACTGCAACTGAGTGTGGAGGCCGTGCGCCGGGCCGGCCTCGGCAACCTGTACGAAGCCTTCTTGCGGCTCAAGGCCAAGCTGGAAGCCGAAGGGCTGTTCGATGCCAGCCGCAAACGGCCGCTGCCGCAACCGCCACGTGCCATCGGTGTGATTACCTCCCTGCAGGCGGCCGCCTTGCGCGATGTACTGACCACGTTGGCGCGCCGTGCCCCGCACATTCCGGTCGTGGTGTATCCGGTGCCCGTGCAGGGCGTCGGGGCTGCCAACCGCATTGCTGCCATGCTCGATACCGCTGGCCAGCGCGCTGAAGTGGACGTGCTGCTGCTGTGCCGTGGTGGCGGCAGCATCGAGGACCTGTGGAGCTTCAACGAAGAGGTGGTCGCGGCCGCCATCTGCCGTTCGCCGATTCCGGTCGTGTCCGGTGTCGGCCACGAGACGGACATCACCATCGCCGATTTCGTCGCTGACGTGCGTGCGCCCACGCCCACCGCAGCGGCCGAATTGGTGAGTCCGGACCGGGCCCAAAAGCTGCGCGAACTGGCCGGCGGCTGGGCGGCACTGTCCGCAGCCATGCGCCGCGGGCTGGAGCGCCGGCAACAGGCCACGGACTGGCTGGCGCGCCGGGTGCGCAGCCCGCAGGCCGAATTGCGCGCGCGACGCGTGCGCGTGGATGAATGTACCCGCCGTCTGGCCGATGCCATGCAGCGCCGGCTGGCCGGCCAGCAGCATCTGCATGGTATCCAGGCCATGCGGCTGCGGGCCGTGCGCCCTGATCCCGCGCGTTTGCGCGGACGGCTTGAGCAGATCGGCTGGCGCCTGCAGCAACGCATGCAAGCCGAGACCCGGCAGGCGGCTGCAGCTGTCCAGCACGCCGAGGCGGCGCTTGAACTGCTCAATCCGCAGCGCACGCTCGAGCGTGGTTACGCCGTGCTGCTCGACCCGCGCGGCCGCGCCATACGCCATCCCGAAGCGCTACGTCCGCGCATGCGGCTCGAGGTGCGGCTGGCCGAAGGCGCCGCCGATGTCGAGCTCGCACAGGTGCAGCCTAAGCTGCTGGACCAGTAGGGGAATCCGGCCGCGCGTTTGCGCGCACCCCGCAAGTCCCCTACAATCAAAGCCCCACGCTACTTACCCACAGGGAACACAAGAATGGAACATACTCTCCCGGCACTGCCGTACGCGCTTGATGCACTCGCTCCCACGATCTCGAAGGAAACCCTCGAGTTCCACTATGGCAAGCATCACCAGACCTATGTCACCAACCTGAACAACCTGATCAAGGGCACCGAGTTCGAGAACCTGTCGCTCGAAGACATCGTCAAGAAATCGTCCGGCGGCGTGTTCAACAATGCCGCGCAAGTGTGGAACCACACCTTCTACTGGAACGGCCTGTCTCCGAAGGGCGGCGGTGAGCCGACCGGCGCGCTGGCTGACGCCATCAACGCCAAGTGGGGTTCGTTCGCCAAGTTCCAGGAAGAATTCACCAAGGTCGCCGTCGGCACCTTCGGTTCCGGCTGGGCCTGGCTGGTGAAGAAGGCCGACGGCTCGCTCGACCTCGTCTCGACCTCCAACGCCGCCACGCCGCTGACCACCGACGCCAAGCCGCTGCTGACCTGTGACGTGTGGGAGCACGCCTACTACATCGACTACCGCAACGCGCGCCCGAAGTATGTCGAAGGCTTCTGGAAGCTGGTCAACTGGGAATTCGTGGGCAAGAATTTCGCAGGTTGATCGCTTAGGGGGTTCTCTGTGAGAGGCCCCACTTCCGCATGACACACGCCGAGGCTGGATCCAGTCCGGCCCGGCGTGAAACAAGAGTGTTGCTTGCCGTCGTTTCATGCGGATGGCTAGTCTTCCTCAGATCGTCAGTCTCCCCACGTGTTGGTTTTTCATCATTCGCGTGTGCACCCATCGGCTGCCGTATGGATTTATCCATTGATCGTTCCTGAATCGATACGATCCCTGCGCCTGCGGAGCACTGTCCGATAGTGATGTCTGCACATCTAGTCAGATGTCCCTGTTCACTACGTCGAAGCAATCATCGTCGCGCCCCGACATCGTTGATGGCGCATTTCTATCGGCTGTCAAGAAAACTGTGCAGCTCGCCCAGTAGACTCAGCATTTTTGGCAATGATGTTGTGCTGCTAAGAGTCTCCAAATTTTGGCGTCTCTTGACCACCACGTAGCAAAGAATGCTCTGCCGCAAACACTCGGTGCGGTAGTCACTCATCATCCATAAATCTGCTTCGACCACCAATGTGGCCTCTATGCTGGGTCAAGACTCCGTGTCGCCCGTCTTGGGCACGGAAGACTGTTCCATGTATTTCCGGAGTGCCCCATGAAACTACTGAGCGCCATCTTCGAGTACTTTATTCCTCCAACCGACAAGTCGGCCAAAACACCACGCGAGAATGCTGCCCCGGATGCGACTCCGCGTGCGTTCACGCCAGCCGACAAAGGCGCGCCAAAGCGCCTGGAAGACCGTTATCCCGAGGTGCATTACCCCCGGCTTCACAAGCTCTGCCGGGAAATGCGGGCGCTAGAGAAACAGGTGGCAAAACACAAGTGGACTTATGAACCGGATTTTCCCGCACATCCCGACGATGCGCGCATTCGGAAATTTTTTCCTCACTATCATCCTCTGAAGATCAGGTGGGTCATTGAAGGCGAAAGAGAACTGGAAAGAAAAAAAGAGGAAATCAATTTTGAGTTGTTCAGGATCAACCTGAAGTCCTCCGATGAGTTCGTGATAGACGAAAACAAGCTGGGCCGTGGTACTGGCGGGAAGCGGAGGACTCGCAAGGAAGCACGGCTCCCACGGGGAAAAGCGAGCCCATTACAGGATGGCACGAAGGCCAAGGGTAAAAAGGTGGATGCTGTATCCACAGACTCAAGCAATAAAGAGGCAACAGCTCATACAAGGGCAGCCCATTCGAACAAAAATGTTCGATCGAAAAAAAGTCAGCCATCCGGGACGTTGAATCAAATGAAATCAGGTGATGCGGTTATCCCGTCAAGCACCGCAAGAACGCGTCGACAAGGAAAAACACCAAGCGGTAGCCCTCGAGTTCAGCCATCTGAAAAACGTGACAGTGCTGCTAAGAATGGTCGGTCTTCACGAGTGCTTCATGATAGTGGGGGTGAGCTTTCTCGCAGTTCCTCTGGAGGAGGTTTGCGGAGCTCAAGCGTTTCAAGTGAGCTAGCAGTGGTTTCGCAAACGTTTACTGTGAAGTCACGCTTATCGGATCAACAATCCCAGCTTTCTGAGGATGCGGCTGGCTTGTCAAAGAATTCGAGACAGCGGGAAACAGCCCAGGCCGGCTCAAAAGAGGCGCGGATTGATGAAGAAAAAATGCAGTTATTCAATGAGGCTCTTCCTGGCTTGCGAAAAATACAGTTGTCATTTTTGAGGGAACTTACGGAAGCCGAAGTGGCCGATCCACATGAAGGTACGTACAGCAGTATGGAAGACGTCAGCCGGCACGGGGACTGGAGTGTACGCGTTCAAGCGGCATTGCAGACTTTGGCAGAGTTTTATTGCTCGGCGATTGCCGAGTACAAAGGCGGAGGCTATGGCGGTGTAGTGGAGATTTTGTCGAATAGTGAAAAAATCGATGTTTATCTTGAGATCTACACAGAGAGGGAGCGAGCGGGAGTTGCTGAGATGGAGAGAATTTTCGGTTCAGCGATGATGCCGCAAGGTAGTAAGTTACTTCACCCTGCTGAGATAATTGGCGTATCTTTTGATCACGCTCGTGATCTTTCAGGAAAAACCGATATTGAGGAAATACGTGCGGCTTTGGAGAGGTGCTTTTATATAAGCAAGAAAAAGCTCGAAGACGACTATCGTAAACATTTCGGCCCGCGAGATGAAATCACTCCGCAAACTCTTGGCTGAGGCTGGTATTTTCGTGACTGGGGTTGCGGTATAGACGGTATTCGCGGGAGAGCGCTTGGTTAACGCAGCCGTATCGCTCGACTGAAGTGCTGGAGATCTGGAAGGCATGGATACACAGTGCAATGATCGATCTTCGGTGACGATACTGCTCCAAAAGCGTAAGCGCGAGTTGGCAGGCCGCATGGTTGCTTGCATGCATTCGGCTGGCGCGTGTATTGCAACTCTCGCGCCGCGATCCACCAACATATTTTTTTCATCGTCCGCCTCAAGTTTCCCGATTGACGTCCGTTAAGTGTGGCAGCACTGCCTACTACTACTTTAACAAGCCGTACCTTGCTGTCGGCGGCGGGAGATATCACTTGAGGAACCTCACGATCCGGGCGCGACTCATCGCCCTCATGCTGTTGAGCAGCATCCTGTTGATCATCGTGGCCGGTGCCGGCCTCATGGGCATGAGCGCGGGCAACGATGCCCTGCAGGAAATGCAGTCCAACCAGCTCGCCTCGCTGACCGAGCTGGCCGGCGCCGATGTGAATCTGCAGCGTGGCCGCCTCACGCTCGACCGAGGTGTGATGACGGTCGGCGAGGCAGGCGACATGAACAGCGTGCTCGACCGCGCCCGCATGTTCTTCAAGGACGCGGACAAGAACTGGCAGAACTACATGAAACTGCCCCAGGCGGCGACCGAGAAGGCGCTGGCCGAGGACGTCGCCCGCCTGCGTGCGGTGTTTCTGGAGCAAGGGGCCAATGCCCTCATGACAGCACTGGCAGCCGGTGACCGGGAGCAGTCCCTGCGCCTGGCGGTCGAGACCATGCCGGTGCTGTATCGCCCGGTGAATGCCGCATTGGAGAAGCTCAACAAGCACCAGATGGACCTGGCGGTGGCGGCGTTCCAAGCATCGCAGTCGCGTTACGAGCAACTGCGCCTGCTCAATCTCGGCCTACTGGCGTTCGGTCTGGTGGTCAGCATCATCAGCTCCATTTTCCTGCTGAGGGCCATCGGTCGTCCGCTTGACGCCGCAATTGGCCACTTTGACAAGATCGCGGCTGGCGACCTCACGACCCATATCGTGATTGAAGCGGGGCCGCGTACCGAGATGGGTCGTCTGCTTGGCGCACTGTCGCGCACGCAGCAGAGCCTTGCGGGGATCGTCGAGCAGGTGCGTGACGGCACGGCGTCGATCGGTGTAGCGACGCAGCAGATCGTCGCGGGCAATACCGATCTGTCGCAGCGTACCGAGGAACAGGCATCGTCGCTCGAGGAAACGGCATCGAGCATGGAGGAACTGACGAGCATCGTCCGGCAGAACGCAGACAATGCGCGACAGGCCAGCACGCTGGCCGCCAGCGCCTCGGGCATCGCCACCAAGGGCGGTGACGTGGTGCAGCAGGTCGTGGGCACGATGGCCGATATCAATGACAGCAGCCGCAAGATCGTGGACATCATCGGCGTGATCGAAGGGATTGCCTTCCAGACCAACATCCTGGCGCTGAACGCGGCGGTCGAGGCAGCGCGCGCCGGTGAGCAGGGCCGAGGTTTCGCAGTGGTGGCCGGCGAGGTGCGCAGCCTGGCGCAGCGCAGCGCCGAAGCTGCCAAGGAAATCAAGGCACTGATTACCGATTCCGTGAGCCGTGTCGAGAATGGTAGCGAGCTGGTGGATCAGGCGGGCCGCACGATGGGCGAGATCGTCGAGGCGGTCAAGCGCGTGGCCGACATCATGGGCGAGATCAGCGCAGCGTCAGAAGAACAGAGCTCGGGTATCGAGCAGGTCAATCAGGCGGTGTCGCAAATGGACGAGGTGACGCAGCAGAACGCGGCACTGGTGGAGGAGGCGGCGGCGGCTGCAGAGTCGCTCGAAGAGCAGGCGCAGCGTCTGACGGAGGTGGTGTCGGTGTTCCGTGTCCGGAACGCGGGTGTGCACGCAACGGAAGCCGCTGCCATGAAAAAATCCGCACAGCGTGGACCGCGCGTGGCGGGTCAGGTGATCAACGCCGCCGCCTCGGTCCCGCTACTGCCGACGTCCGCCGGGACTGCAGCCAGCGCTTGATTCAGCGTCGGGTACCGGGTGCAGGCCCGGTACCGCAAGCCGCTCAGCGCGGCTGCGGCAGGCCGCCGATGGTAGCGCCTGCCGTGATGCCGCGCTCGCGGAACCAGCCCTGCTGCATTTCCAGCGCATAACGGACAGCTGCGCGCGGGCAGTGGTTCTGCTCTGACTGCGGCTGCATGTCGGCCAGGTTGACGATGGTGCCGTTATCCGCGAGGAAGGCGATGGTCAGCGGCAACGGCGTGTTCTTCATCCAGAAGCAGTGGCCGGCTTTTTCCTCGAAGACGAACAGCATGCCGCTGTTCGGGCGCAGCGACTGGCGGTGCATCAGGCCCTGCTGGCGCGTGTCCGGGGTATCTGCCAGTTCGGCATGGATCAGGTGCATACCGGCATTGAGCTGCACGACCCGCGCAGGCGGAGCAGCTTGGGCCTGGGTGGGATGGACGGCGCTTGCAGCGCAGGCAACCAGTGCGGCGCAGGCTAGCGAGAAGCTGGCAGTGCGAAAGATCTGTCGGAAAGAGAAAACGTGTGGCATGCGGGACTCGCAAAAGGATGAACAGTCCGGGTGAGCGACCCTGCACCGCATTATGCCGCATGCCCGGACATGCCCGGCCGACCATAGGCCGGCGCGGGATGTCCCCGGGGCAGCGCATGACTGCGCCAGCCCTGCGATGAGGTCAGCTTGCCGGGGAAAGGCCAGCTGTTACGACGCAGCTTTCTGCATCTTCTTGTGTGCCTTCTTCGCGTGCTTCTTGTGGGGAGCCGCCTTCTTCGTGACGTGCGGCTCGGAGGTCATGGCCTTGGCGGGCATGGCCGGCGTGGCTGCGACTGCGGGGGTTGCCGGGGTGACCTTCACCGTCGGCGCGCCGGCAACCGGCGGCGTGACGTGAACGGCGGGAGCAGCGGGCGTTGCCGGGGTGGCAGGCGTGGCCTGTGCATAGGCGCCTGCCGAGAAAAGGCCAGCAATCAACAGAGTCAGCAACTTGTTCATGTCAGATCCTTTGAGGTAAGAGACGCTCGCACATGGAGCGTCTGCCTCCAAGAACGGCTGGCCCGTCAGGCCGTTGACAAATTTCTGC
>DATLHT010000057.1:0-2734 GCA_035539795.1 Burkholderiaceae bacterium | reverse complement strand
GCCGAGGCCTACCCGGCCGGTGAACTCAAGCATGGCCCGCTGGCCCTCGTGACTGCCGCGATGCCCGTGGTGACGGTGGCGCCCAACGACACGCTGCTGGAAAAGCTCAAGAGCAACATGCAGGAAGTGCGCGCGCGCGGTGGTGTGCTCTATGTGCTGGCCGATGCCGACACCCGCATCGCCAGCAGCGAGGGCATTCACGTGATCCGCATGCCGGAACACTACGGCGCGCTGAGCCCGCTGCTGCATGTGGTGCCGCTGCAGATGCTGGCGTACCACACGGCACTGGCAAAGGGCACGGATGTGGACAAGCCGCGGAATCTGGCGAAGAGCGTCACCGTGGAGTGAGCTGACATCTGTCGGCTATGCCGTGAAACCGAAAAATGAGGTCTGTCGAAGAAGCGCGCGATGGATGTAGCCAGCAGTTGCGAGCCTGTGCAGGCTTCACGCTTCCCTTGGCGCGAGTGGTTGCGACCTGGTCACTGAAGGCCTTCAGGATTTTTGTGCCGGTTTGCGCGGACGGTACTGGAGCATCGATCTCGCAAATCTGGGATCTACAACGTAGCCCGTGTTGTAGCGACTCCAAGCGCTCACATTCCGTGCATCAATGTTGAAAAAAGCACCCGGAGCGAGTGCAACCTTGTCCTTCAACAGGTTCTTTGCAAGTGCCAGCGAGTCTGGAGCCCAGGGGAACTCCCCCCACAGATAGAGCGTGTGAGAAGGCGTGCAGAAAAGATTCGCGCCAAGCCCCGTCAGAACCTTCGCCGCATGTCTTGTGGACCGCTCGACGTGCTGGTGCAATTGCGCGAGTTGCCTGGGGTACTCCGGGGCGCGCAGAACCGCGTCGACGGTGCGCTCTGCATACTCGGACGTGCTCACGTGAATCAGCATCTTGACGTCCGCCAACCGCTCTGCCAATCCTGCCTCGGCCGCGATGAAACCTACTCGAAGTGCGGCGGCGACGGATTTCGTGAAACTGCCGATGTAGACAGTTCTGCGAAGCTGATCCAGACTGCTCAGGCGCGACAGTGCGGTGGGTTTCAGGTCGGCCGATGCGTCGTTTTCAACGATGGTCACGCCGTACTTCTCCGCCACTTGAAGCATTCGAAAGGCCTTGGCAGGGGAGGTGTCGGAGCCCGTTGGATTCTGACCGACCGATTGTGTGAAGAACACCTTGGCTTTGGTGGTCGCCACCAGGTGCTCAAAGGCCGTGACGTCCGGACCATCGGCCTCCCTGGGGACGCCGACGACAGTGGTGCCATGCAACCGCAGCTTGCCATACAGGGGGTAATAACCAGGCTCGTCGACGAGTGCGATATCGCCCGGCCGCATCAGGCAGCGAACCACGATATCGAGTGCCTCATTGGCTCCGAAGGTCAACACGATCTGATTGGCGCGAGCCTGAATGCTCAGCCCGCCCAGCTTGCGCTCCAGCAGGTCCCTCAAAGGGCGGTAGCCATAGGTATTGCCGTACTGGAACATGGAGTCCAGCGCGACGCGTGACACCCGTTGCTGGACGCGCTCAAGGCGGTTGTCTGCCAACCATTCTCCCGGGGGGATTCCGTGTCCCACCGCAAGATGCTGCGGATCGTTGTTCAGTTGCTCCCGCATCATCCATATGGAGTCCAGTGCGCGGTCCAGCGAGCTCGGCTCCGCCGCCGCCGGCGTCGGTGCGGAACGTCGGCTGACGTAGTAGCCGGACCCACGACGAGCCTCCACATCGCCACTGGCGATAAGGCGCTCGTACGCATCGACGATGGCGTTCTTCGAAACCCCGTATTGCTCAACCAGCCGACGGATCGAAGGAAGCCTTTCCCCCGTGGCGTAAACACCGTCCGTGATCTGCTGGCGCAATTCCTTGGCCACGCGATTTGCGTTCGAGAGAGTGGGTCGCATAAGTGTTTTCCCTGCCATGGGCTTTGCTGCTCTGCCGTGCTCACAGTGTGCAGGCCAGAGAGAACTGTCCCAAGACAGTTGACCCGGTGTCTATGCCAACTGTGCCTGCATGAAAGAAGACGGTTTCCATATAGTTGCGCCACTGTATCCCAACCTCTGCTTCAGGAATTTTCTTCATGGCGCCCGATTCGACACTTCCCGGCTTTCGTTCCTTGTCACCTGCGCAGCGGCTGGACGTCATCGCTGAAAAAACTGGTTTGACGGAGAGTGAGGCGAGATCCATAGCGACGCCCGGAGCGCTGCCCATGGCGACCGCGGACGGCATGATCGAGAACGTCATCGGCACGTTTGAGCTGCCCTTTGCGGTTGCAGGCTACTTCCAGATCAATGGAAAGGACGTGCTCGTTCCGATGGTGGTCGAAGAACCTTCCGTCGTGGCGGCGGCGTCGTTCATGGCCAAGCTGGTTCGCGAGAGTGGCGGTTTCCAGACCTCCAGTTCAGGACCGCTGATGCGTGCTCAAGTCCAGGTGATTGGTGTCACCGATCCCCTGGGCGCACGCCAGGCCATCTTGCGTCATCGCAAGGAAATCATCGACATCGCCAACAGCCGAGACAAGGTGTTGATCGGGTTGGGTGGTGGTTGTCGCGATGTCGAGGTGCATGTCTTTCCCGACACGCCTCGCGGTCCCATGGTGGTGGCCCACCTCATCGTGGACGTGCGCGACGCGATGGGTGCGAACACTGTGAACACCATGGCGGAAGCGGTGGCTGGCCGCATTGAGCAAATCACGGGCGGATCGGTTCGCTTGCGAATCCTCTCAAACCTCGCCGACTTGCG
>DATLHT010000056.1:0-2609 GCA_035539795.1 Burkholderiaceae bacterium | reverse complement strand
CGTGCTGGTGGAGGACACCCTGCAGCACCAGCGCGCCGCCCGGGGCCTCGGAATGCGCACGGTGTGGATGCAGCGCTACCTGAAGCGTGCGGAATCCCGCACGGAAGTCGGTAGACACCCTTGCCCGACGCCCCCCTATGTCTGTGCAAGAATCCGGTCGCTGAGGATGCTCTACAGGCTTTGACAATCCCTAGTGTCCTGAGTCGGAAGTTCGTTGATGAGTCCTGCCGCTCATGAACTTCCAACTCAGGTCACCAGACCCGCGCCGAGACCCGCAATGACCGACACCACGCCCACCCCTGAAGACTCGGTCGTTGCCCCCGCGGAAGGTGCGGAAGCACCCGTGCGCAAGCGCCCGAAGCCGGGCGAGCGCCGGGTCCAGATCCTCCAGACCCTCGCCGCGATGCTCGAGCAGCCCGGCGCCGAACGCATCACCACGGCCGCGCTGGCCGGTCGGCTCGAGGTGTCCGAAGCGGCCCTCTACCGCCACTTCGCCAGCAAGGCGCAGATGTTCGAAGGCCTGATCGAGTTTATCGAGCAGACGATTTTCGGCCTCATCAACCAGATCACCGCCAAGGAAGAGCAGGGCGCGCGCCAACTGCAGGACATCATCCGCATGCTGCTGTCGTTCGCCGACAAGAATCCCGGCATGACCCGCGTGCTGATCGGCGAGGCGCTGGTGAACGAGGACGAGCGCCTGCAGGAACGCATCAACCAGTTGCTCGACCGCATCGAAAGCTCGCTCAAGCAGTGCCTGCGCATCGGCATGACGCAGGCCGCGTGGCCGGCGGATACCGACTCGGCTGCGCGCGCCGGCCTGATCCTCAGCACCGTGGTGGGCCGCTGGCACCGCTACGCCAAGAGCGGCTTCCGCAGGTCGCCCAGCACCGATCTCGATGTGATGATGCGCACACTGCTGGCCTGACTGGTCTATAATCGACACGTCGCGCCGATTTGACGACTGGATTGCGGGCGCGCGGCATGCAGGAACGGGCACATTCCGTTTCGGCCTGCCACTACAAATGCGGCTAAAGAGGTAACCGGGCAAGCGTTTCACCGCATGACCCCGGACGAACCCGACCTGACCGCATTGGTGCACGCAGTCGGGTTTTTTTTCGTCCATCTTTTTTGAGAACCGCCTGCCCGCCCCGGCAGCGGGCCGCATGGTCATGACAGAAACGCTGGCACCTTCCGAAATCGCTCCGCCCCATCCCGTCCCGGCGTCAGCCGGCTCGGTCGGGCATGTCACCCCACAGCGGCTGCACTTCAGCGAGCCGCTCGCGCTGCGCAGCGGCGCGAGCCTCTCGGACTACGACCTGGTCATCGAAACCTATGGCACGCTGAACGCCGCGCGCAGCAATGCCGTGCTGGTATGCCATGCGCTCAATGCCTCGCACCACGTGGCAGGCATCGACGCAAACGGCGAAGTGGGCTGGTGGGACAATATGGTCGGCCCCGGCAAGCCAGTCGATACTGACCGCTTCTTCGTCATCGGCGTCAACAATCTCGGCTCGTGCTTCGGCTCGACCGGTCCCATGAGCCCCAATCCCGCGACCGGCCAGCCGTATGGCGCGAGCTTTCCGGTCATTACCGTGGAAGACTGGGTCAACGCGCAGGCGCGCGTGGCCGACCACTTCGGCATTGCACAGTTCGCCGCTGTCATGGGCGGCAGCCTCGGCGGCTTGCAGGCGGTCGCGTGGAGCACGATGTATCCCGAGCGCGTGCGCCACTGCGTGGTGGTCGCCTCCACGCCCAAGCTGTCGGCGCAGAACATCGCCTTCAACGAAGTGGCACGCACGGCGATTCTCTCCGACCCGGATTTCCACGGCGGCAACTACTATGCGCACGGCGTGAAGCCCAAGCGCGGCCTGCGCGTGGCGCGCATGATCGGGCACATCACCTATCTGTCGGATGAAGACATGGCCAACAAGTTTGGCCGCGAATTGAAGGCCGATGACATCCGCTTTTCGTTCGATGTCGAGTTCCAGGTAGAGAGCTACCTGCGTTACCAGGGCGACAAGTTTGCCGAGTATTTCGATGCCAACACGTACCTGCTGATCACGCGCGCGCTCGATTACTTCGATCCGGCGCTGGCCCACGGCGGCGACCTGACCAAGGCGCTGGCCGGCACCACCGCCAAGTTCCTGGTCATCAGCTTCACCACCGACTGGCGCTTTTCGCCGGCACGCAGCCGCGAGTTCGCCAAGGCGCTGCTCGACACCAAGCATGCCGTCACCTACGCCGAGATCGACGCCCCGCATGGCCACGATGCCTTCCTGCTCGACGATACGCGTTACCACGACCTGATGCGTGCCTACTACGATCGTATTGCTGCTGAACTGAACATCGCAGCGACCACGCAAGCGACGACCGAACACCACGCGGAGACCGCCGTATGACCGCCGCCTCGCCGACACCCGCCAGCACCTCCGCATCCGCGCCGGTCACACGCGCCACGCACGAGCATACGCGCGCCTATGTCGCCGCGCCGGCCACGGCCTCGTCCGACATCCTCGCGCAGCGCCCCGATTTCCGCGCGATTGCGCGCTGGATCGAGCCGCGCGCCTCGGTGCTCGACCTCGGTTGCGGCGACGGCAGCCTGCTCAAGG
>DATLHT010000055.1:0-3571 GCA_035539795.1 Burkholderiaceae bacterium | reverse complement strand
ACCTGATCGACCACGATTTCACCAAGCGCTATACCAACGGCCCGCAACTGGTCAACGACGATCCGTCGCACGCCGAGCATGGCCTGTTCGTGATGGATCCCGATGGCGATCCGCTCAACGCCGCCTACCCGCACAACAAGTGGGTGTGGGACGCACGCACCAACCAGCCGGCTTCGGTATATGGCGAAGGCGTCGAGCCGACGCTCGAGGGCGCGTACCAGATGCCCAACGGCCTGCCGGTCAAGACCGCGTTCCAGCTGCTCAAGGAGCGCCACGCCACCTACACGCCGGAATGGGCCGCCGAGATCACCGGCATTCCCGCTGCGCGCATCGAACAGCTGGCCCGTGAAATCGGTACGGTCGCCAAGGAGCAGGCTTTCGAACTGCCGATCGAGTGGACCGACAGCTGGGGCAAGACGCACAAGTCGGTGCAGGGCCGTCCGGTGGCCTTCCATGCGATGCGCGGCCTGGCTGCGCACAGCAACGGTTTCCACACGATCCGTTCGCTGGCCATCGTGATGAGCCTGATCGGTACCATCGACCGCCCGGGCGGTTTCCGCCACAAGGCGCCGTATCCGAAGGAAATTCCACCCAACGTCAAGACCCCCAAGTCGTGGGACGACATCAAGCCGAACACGCCGCTGAACGGCGTGCCGCTTGGCTTCCCGGCGACCCCGGACGATCTGGCGGTGGATGTGGACGGCAGCCCGATCCGTATCGACAAGGGCTTCTCGTGGGATCACCCGCTGTCGGCGCACGGCCTGATGCACAACGTCATCACCAATGCCTGGCGCGGCGACCCGTACCGCATCGACACTCTGCTGATCTTCATGGCGAACATGGCGTGGAACTCCACCATGAACACCAGCGAAGTCCGCAAGATGCTGAACGACCGCGACGAGAGCGGCGAGTACAAGATCCCGTTCATCGTGGTGTGCGATGCCTTCCAGAGCGAGATGACGGCCTATGCCGACCTCATCCTGCCGGACACGACCTACCTCGAGCGCTATGACGCGATGAGCGTGCTCGATCGCCCGATCTCCGAGTACGATGGCCTGGTGGATGCCGTGCGCATCCCCGTGGTGCCGCCGACTGGCGACGTGCGTCCGTTCCAGGACATGCTGGTGGAACTCGGTTCGCGCCTCAAGCTGCCGGCCTTCACTACGCCGGAAGGTACCCGCAAGTACGCCGACTACAAGGACTTCGTGGTCAACTTCGAAACCGCGCCCGGGTCGGGCATCGGTTTCCTCGCCGGCTGGCGCGGCAAGGATGGCAGCAAGTCACTGCGCGGCGAGCCGAACCCGAACCAGTGGGAGATGTACGCCAAGAACAACTGTGTGTTCCATTACGTGACACCGCCCGAGCACCAGTACATGCGGAACTGGAACAAGGGTTACCTTGAGTTTGCGGCCGGCGCAGGCTTCCGCGGCAGCAGCGATCCGGTCGTGATCCACCTGTATTCCGACGTCATGCAGAAATTCCGCCTCGCGGCGCAGGGCAAGTGGCCCGGCCGCCGTCCGCCGGAACTGTCGCGCGAACGCGTCGAGCACTATTTTGATCCGCTACCGTTCTACTATGCGCCGCTCGAAGAAGCCGCCACGGACCTCAAGCGCTATCCGCTCAACGCCGTGACGCAGCGTCCGATGGCCATGTACCACTCGTGGGACTCGCAGAACGCCTGGCTGCGCCAGATCCACAGCCACAACTTCCTGCACGTCAATCCGGTCACGGCGAAAGCCGCAGGCATCGAGGACGGCGGCTGGATGTGGGTGGAAAGCCAGTGGGGCAAGGTGCGCTGCCTGGCGCGCTACTCCGAGGCGGTGGAACCCGGCACGGTCTGGACCTGGAACGCTATCGGCAAGTCGAAGGGCGCGTGGCGCCTGACCGACGATGCAGACGAGAGCCGCAAGGGCTTCCTGCTGAACCACCTGATTTCCGAGGAACTGCCGGCCAATGGCGGCGGCACGGTGTCGAACAGCGATCCGATCACCGGGCAGGCTGCCTGGTACGACGTGCGTGTGTCGATCCGTCCGGCTGCTGCGGACGAGCCTGCGGAGAGCTACCCGCAGTTCGCGCCGATGGAGCCGCTGCCGGGGACCGGCAACAACCTGCTGCGCCGCCTGCTGCGCCGTTAAGGAGACGTTATCAAAATGATTCTGGCGTCGTTGTGGGGCCTTGCCGTACGGACTTGTACTGTCTGCGGCCCCACGCCTAGCCAGAACCGTTTCACTTCATTTTGATAACGTCCAAAAAACTTTGGAATAGATCATGTCCAAGCAACTCGCCCTAGTTATCGACCTCAACGTTTGCGTTGGCTGCCATGCCTGCGTGACCAACTGCAAGCAGTGGAACGACAGCGGTTCCGCCGGCCCGCTGGCGGATGAGAATCCGTATGGTGCCGATCCGACCGGCACGTTCTTCAACCGCGTGCAGACCTTCGAGGTTGGCCAGTACCCTAACACCCAGACGGTGCACTTCCCCAAGAGCTGCCTGCACTGCGAGGACCCACCGTGCGTGCCGGTGTGCCCGACCGGCGCCTCGTACAAGCGCAAGGAAGACGGCATCGTGCTGGTCGACTACGACAAGTGCATCGCCTGCAAGTACTGTTCGTGGGCCTGCCCGTACGGCGCACGCGAACTCGACGAGAAAGAGCAGGTGATGACCAAGTGCACGCTATGCGTGGACCGCATCTACAGCCCGACCCTGCCGGAAGCCGAGCGCAAGCCGTCGTGCGTGCTGGCCTGTCCGACCAGCGCCCGCCTGTTTGGCGACGTGCATGATCCGGAATCGGAAGTGTCGAAGGCCATCGCCGAGCGCGGCGGTTATCAGCTGATGCCGGAATGGGATACGCAGCCGGCTAACCACTATCTGCCGCGCGAGATCCGCCAGGCCGTGGGCGATGCGCCCCAGCAGGCGACGCTCGACGCTGCCGAAAAAACGACGCGCCGCCAGGCATCTTCGAACCACTGATGAATCGAGCACGCACATGCACGCCGCACCTTCCATCCTGATCTTTACTGTGACTGCCGGCCTTGGCCAGGGCTTGTTCATTGCCTTGCTAATCACGCAATGGCTTAGCGGTTCCGCCGAGCAGCCGCTGCTGTCGCCGGGGCAATACGCGCTGGGCGGCGCGATCTCGCTGGTGCTCATCGGCATCGGCCTGTTCGCCTCGTTCTTCCATCTTGGGCAGAAAATGCGCGCTTGGCGCGCGGCCGCCATGTGGCGCACATCGTGGATGTCGCGCGAAGTGATCATCATGCCGACCACCATGGCAGCCATCTTCTTCTGGAGCGTGGCGCACTGGTTTGGCTCGCCGGCCGTGCAGTGGCTGTCGGTCGTCGGTTTCGTGCTGACCTTCGGGCTGTGGTACTGCACCGCGATGATCTATGCCTGCCTGCGTTTCCTGCAGGAGTGGGCGCATCCGCTGACCATCGCCAACTACAACCTGATCGGCCTGGCCTCGGGCTTCACGCTCGCGGCGTTCTTCTTCGGCGTGACGCAGCCTGAAGTGCGGTTGTGGATTCCGCTGGCGATCATTGCCATCGTGGTGGCGGCTGTGGTGCGCCTGATC
>DATLHT010000054.1:0-2742 GCA_035539795.1 Burkholderiaceae bacterium | reverse complement strand
ATCCGCCGCCTCGGCACGCGCTTCGCCATGCCGGTGTATCTGCTGCAGGGCGAGCAGGACACGGTGACCACGCTGGATGTCTCCCAAGCCTACTTCGACAGCATCAGCGCACCGCAGAAGGAATTCTTCCGCATGCCGCGCACCGGCCATGATCCCAATCCGATCATGGTCAAGACCCAACTGGACGTGTTGGAAACACGGGTGCGGCCAGCGGCCGTGGCGGCCGACGCTAGCGCTCCTTGATCACCGCGGGTGGGAAGTACGTTCCGTCCTTGACCCCGCCCAGCGGCCCATAGAAACGGAAGGTCAGCCGATACTCCTGCCCCTTCGGCGTGGGCAGCCAGTTGCCGTCCGGCACGCTGGCAGGTTTGTCCGCGGCGAAGGTCAAGGTGAGCGAACCGTCCTGGCCATATGCCAGCTTCGATTCCTTGTTCAGCAGGAAGCGGTTCTGCGGATTGGGCAGCACGCGGAAATTCTCGCTGTCCACCGCGATGACCGACCAGAAGTATTTGGCGAATGTGGCCGGCAAGGCGTCTGCGGGGAAGGTAATGGAATAGACGTGGTCGCCGTTGAGCTTCCCGCCTTCGCTGTCGACGCTGCCCTTGTAGTACACCACCTCGTCCATGGTGTTGGCCCAGATGCCGCCCTGGTTGATCAGGGTGCGGGTGAGCCAGTCGTCCTGGTACACGCCCACGGTTGACGGACGCGCCCAGCCATTGCGCACCGTGCCATGGCCCAGAATCGCCGAGGCTTTGTAGAAGGCGGGAATGGCCTGCTGGGTGATGACCTGGTCCACGCGCTTGCGTTGCTGCGGATCCTGGATCAGCGAGGCGATCGCGCGGGCGTTTTCCTGCAGCGGCTGCATGCCCGGATTGATGTCGGCTTCGCTGTCCAGAGCGATGACCGCCGAATCGAATGCCTCGGCGCCGGGCATCTTGCTGATGTCGAAGATCGGCGTGGTGGGTATTTCCGGCAGCGTCGGCGTACCGGTGGCACGCATCGTGAAGCCGTGTTGCAGCGCCACCGCATCGTCCCACGACGGCCCCAGTTCCACCCGCAGCAACACCCGCGAGTACTTCACCGGCAGGTCCACGCGCCTGGCGCCCGCGGGCACCGTCACGTTCGCGCCTTTCAGGCAGACGGCAAAATCGCCTGCCGGCGAATCCGGATAGCAGCGCTCGTTGATGTTGGCCAGCGTTTCGCCCCAGCCATTGAGGAACTGCACGGTGTAGTAGCGCCCGCTGATCTTCGGCACTGTCACCACGGTGCAGCTGCTTTCGTCCACCGCCACCCAGGCTTCGCTGTAGGCCACGTCCAGGTTCGGATTGGGCCAGTCCACCCCGCCCGGCTTGCGATGCAGCAACTCGTTCCAGCGAAAGCCTTCCTTGAAATCCAGCTGCTGTTGCCGCAGCACCAGCAGGCGACTCAGCAGATAGATGTAGGCATCGCTGATGTCCTGATCGGAGACGGATGCCGTGGGGGTTTCTGTGCGCGAAGTCATGACCGGATGCTCTAGCCGGAACCGGAACGGCAAGGCTACGCCGCAGCGACCATCGTGGCCTTCAGTAAAGCTACTGAGGCCTCGGCGCAATCTCCGATTCCGCCACCGGCCCACGGCGATGACGGCTACGCGTGCGGCCCGGTCAGACGTGCTGATCCAGCATGATCACGTTGCCATCCGGATCCGAGAGGATCAGATGCGCCGGGCCGGAGGTCTGCGTATCGGCGCGCGTGGTGATGGCCACGCCCTGCGCTTCCAGCGCCTGCTGGAGTTCACGAACATCGGTGAAGGAGGCCAGTGGACTGGCGGACTGATCCCAGCCCGGATTGAAGGTCAGGATGTTCTTGTCGAACATGCCCTGGAACAGGCCGATGACCGTGGAGCCGTTCTTCAGGATCAACCAGCCCTGCGCCTGATTGCCGCCGAATTCGACGAAGCCGAGCTTTTCGTAAAACGCGCGGGACACCGCGATGTCCTTGACGGCCAGGCTGACGGAGAAAGCGCCGAGTTCCATGATCGAACCTCCCACGGTGTGGGCGGGTCCGTGCACTCGAACCCATCGCCCTGATCCGGGGCAATACTGGGCGCACATCGGCGACACCGTCAACGCAGCAATGCCGCCAAGGCAGCCCTGCAAGCGGACGCAAAAAAAAACACCCGGACAAGTCCGGGTGTCTTCGATTTGGTGGGCCGTCAAGGATTCGAACCTTGGACCTATTGATTAAGAGTCAACTGCTCTACCAACTGAGCTAACGGCCCTGAAAAACAGGATGCGTAGTGTACCCGCATCTTCTTGCTCTGACAAACGGTCGCTGGCGCGACGTCTGAAACAGCACGAGGGCGCGAATGCTACGGCAGCCAGGCTGAACAGACAAGCCCCGACACGGCCCCCACCCGACGCACCTGGCTATGCGGATTTGCCTTTGACGCCGGACTTCTTCGCCTTGCTCGCGGATTTCGGGGCGCTGGGCTGCTCAACCCGCCCTTTTTTTACCGCCACCGGAACGCTCAACCTCGCGGCGGTAGCCAGCGGGGTCAGGGTCAGGCGGAAGCCCAGCGACTTCGCCAACCGGCTGATCGTGTCCAGCGTCGGGTTGCCTTCGCCTCGCGTGACCTTGTACAGGGTCTCGCGCGCAATACCGCTTTCCCGCGCCAGCGCGGCCATGTTGCGGGCCCGCGCCACATTTCCCAGCACCACCGCCATGAAGGCGGCGTCGTCCGGCGCTTCTTCCAATGCCGCC
>DATLHT010000053.1:0-2109 GCA_035539795.1 Burkholderiaceae bacterium | reverse complement strand
AACGGCGACTACGCAAGTTGCCACGCGCCGCTGAACTTCATGCCCAATAAACCAGCGGAATGGTGGAATGTGATGAGCTTCCGCAGTATGCATTTCGGCGGAGCTTTCTTCGCTCGTGCTGACGGATCGGTGAGCTTCGTGAATGAGTCAATCGATCACGCGACCTACCGCGCCCTGAGCACCAAGGCGGGCGGCGAAGCCATCGATGGAAGCAAGCTATGATCCATCGCAATGGTTACACCGCGTTATCGTACGCGATGCGCAGCGCATTCCTGCTGCCGCTCTTGGCGCTGTGCATTAGCGGGTGTGGCGGTGGTCATCCGTCGACGGTCAGCGGTACGGTTTCGCTTGACCAACAGCCGCTCGCCACGGGCACGGTGACCTTTCACCCGGAAGGCGGCGGCGCGGCGGCTTACGGCAATGTTGACGCCAGCGGCAAGTACATGATTTCGACCGGCACCAGTCAGGGACTCGAGCCAGGCGACTATCGAGTGACGGTCGTCGCGCTCGAACTGATTCCTGGTCCCCATCCCGATGACGCACCCAGCGGTCGCCGCATCACGCCGCAACAATACCAGGACCTGGAAACAACCCCGCTGCGTGTTTCCGTCGAGCGCGGCGCGAATACCTGTGATCTCGCGCTGTCATCGAAGCAATGACCTGGGCACGCGGTAAGCTTCGCCATATTGCCCGCGCAGTTTGCGGGCAACGGCTACATCTTGCAACGCCAGGTCATAGCGGTCGATGCTGCGATAGTAGCTGGCCCGCGTTTCGTAGTACGCAGCGCAGGGATATAACCGGATAGCCTCGTTGTAGTCGCGAAGGGCCTGATCCTGCTGATCAAGAATACCGTAAGCCAAGCGCGTCGACTTCATTTCCGCCGGGATGACTGTCGATGGTTTCCGTGCACTTATTGGCTGGCTATTTCGCCGCGGAGGTAACGTCCACCTTCCACACCCACAAGTCATCCTTCGCGACCTTCACGTACGTCACGCTGGCCTTGCGTTTCGGCTGGATGGCCGTTTCAAACGACGTCCGCTTCCCATCCAGAAGAATATGAGCTGCTTCCTTCTTGCCGTCAGGCTTAACCATCACTTTGAAAGTCGTCTGGCTCTCGTTCTTGCCGCCCAGCACAAAGCTCGTGGTCCCCGCGTCCACCGTGTGGATAAATCCTTCCGCGACCTCGGGCGTCGCCTTGGCATCCTCGGCTCGTACATTGGCACAAAGGAGCGCCAGACCCAACACACCTGCAACCAACGAAAAATGGCGGCTCATGCAAACATCTCCTGGCCGATGATTACCGGCAGTTGAGAACCTCGTGCTTCAGATAACTTCCCGAAACTTACCGCATCGCCAGGTCAATTGCCAGCAGCGCGTCATTTAGCGCAGGCGGACAAGGATGAACAAGCACGATCTGGGCGAGCCGGTAGCGATGACTACTTCTCTTGAATCCGCACATTGCGCCAGCGGACTTCCACCGGTTCGGTCTTGTCGCCGACCCCGTGCACCTGCAGCGCGATGAAACCCTTGGGTGTCAGGCTGTCTTTCAGATCGGCGGCCGGTACATCGTTGATGAAGGTCTTGATCGAGTCGCCACTGCATTCGATGCGGAACTTGTTCCACTCGTTCTGCTTGAAGGCTTTGCGGGCAGCTTCGTTGTCTTTCAGGTCGAAGAGCCAGCCACGGCGACCCTCGTCATAAATGCCTGCGCTCCACGCACGGGCGGAAGAATCGATCTCGCACTGATAGCCGAACACGCGCTGCTTGGGCTCCTTGATCTTCTTGCCCATGTGTTCGACCTCGCGCGCCTCTTCGAGGTACTGGCTGCGGAACTGCACGCCACTGTTGAGGCCGGGGTCGACTTTGAACTCCACCTCAAAGATGAAGTCGCCATAGTCCTTGTTGGTGCATAAGAACGAGTTCGGCGTCTTCGGCACGCTGGTACCGATGATCACGCCATCCTCCACCCGGTACTTGGCCTGCCCGCCGCGCTGGGTCCAACCATCGAGCGTCTTGCCGTCGAACAGGTCGGTCCATTCTTCGCCGAACGCTGGCGCTGCCAGCACAAGGGAGACGAGCAGGGCGGAGCATGACAGGTAGCGGTAGAAC
>DATLHT010000052.1:0-1801 GCA_035539795.1 Burkholderiaceae bacterium | reverse complement strand
TGCCGGTCTGATGACCAGGACCATCACGCCGACCTCGCTCGAGGCGGTCAATGTCGACACCACGGTGCAAGAGAAGGCGATCGCGTATCCGACCGACGCCCGGCTGTACCACAAGGCGCGTGCGGCGCTGGTACGGGCTGCACGCCAAAGCGGCCTGCGTCTGCGGCAAAGCTATGAACGGCTGGGCAAGAAGGCGCTGGCCATGAACGGGCGCTATGCGCATGCCCGACAGATGAAGCGGGCGCGGCGCGAGCAAAAGCGCCTGCGCACCTACCTGGGACGCGTGATGCGCGATATCGAACGCAAGATCAAATTGCTACCGGGAGTGAGCGCGCGCCTGAAGCACCTGCTGGGCATCGCCCAGCACATCCATGCGCAACAGCGGCATGACAAGCACAAGGTCTACAGCGTGCATGCGCCGGAGGTGGAATGCCTGGCCAAGGGCAAGGCGCACAAGCCGTATGAGTTCGGCGTCAAGGTCAGCGTGGTGTCGACCAATCGCGACAACTTCGTGGTGGGCATGCAAGCCATGCCGGGCTATCCCTATTACGGGCATACGCTACGTACCGCCATCGCGCAGGCGGCAGCCTTGACCGGCGTCGTGCCCAGGCAGGCGTTTGTCGATCGCGGCTATCGCGGCCACCGAGTCGACAAACTGAAGGTGTGGATCGCCGGCGCCCGGCGCGGGGTGACGGCATGGATCGGGAAACGCCTCAAACGGCGCAATGCGATCGAGCCGGTCATCGGCCACATGAAGATCGACGGCCGGCTCGGGCGCAACTTCCTCAAAGGGGCCGAGGGCGATGCCATGAATGCCCTCTTGTGCGGTGCCGGCCACAATCTGCGCAAGATGCTCGCCCGACTCGGCACTTTGTTCACGAAAAATCATGCCGCCGCTTAAGTTCTGGCGACTTTTTCAGGGGCGACTAACTAACAGCCACGGTAATGGTGTTTCTCTTCCGTCTGCGTATTGGCACGACTTTAGTATCACCTCGTTTCAAAAGAGCGATATGCGTGCCCAGTAGCCGCCATGCGGCGGCCATTTCACCCTCGCGAGTTTGCCGTTGGTAAATGCGCGCCATCTTATTCTGTTCGATGTGATTCAAGCACCGCTCGATAATGTCCGAAACGACGCCAAGCTCCCCATGATTGTCGGTAAGCGTCGGCTGACCACCGTCTGGACGTTAGCAGGCCGATAACGCCAGAGTGGCTCCCGCCACAATTTGACGGGAACCATCATGGACACAACAGTACAACCCGGCAGCCGCAAGGGCCGACCGAACTATCCAACCGACTTCAAGCTGCGTCTGGCGCAGCAAGCCTGCGCGCCCGGCGTGTCGGTATCGCGCCTGGCGCGCGAACATGGCATCAACGCCAATATGCTGTTCAAGTGGCGACGGAAATACCGCGCCGGCTTGCTCGGCAGCGTGTCGGCATCACCGTTGCTGTTGCCGGTGATGATCGCCGACGCGCCGGCGTCGCCCGCCTCGCATGCCAGCCCGTCCGGACGCATCGAGATCGTCATTGCCGATGCCATCGTGCGCATCGATGGCGCGGTTGATCCGGCCACCGTGCGCGCCGTCCTGCAGGGATTGCAGCCATGATCGGGCTGCCTGCCAAGGTCCAGACCGCGCTGGCCGAGAATCCGTTCTCGGGCCATGTCTTCGTCTTCCGCGGCCGGCGCGGCGACACGATCAAGGTGCTGTGGTGGAGCGGCGATGGCCTGTGCCTGTTTGCCAAGCGTCTCGAACACGGCCACTTCGTCTGGCCGCAGGCTGCCGGCGGCACCGTGTCGCTCACC
>DATLHT010000051.1:0-7058 GCA_035539795.1 Burkholderiaceae bacterium | reverse complement strand
TCCCTGCGACGCGGCGACGCCATCCACCACCGCACCGCACACCAGCGCGGCGGCCACCAATTTCAGCTCCGCGCGCGGATCGTGCGCAGTGACCACATGGGCGCCGACGAACACCGCCGCCGCGAGCACCCCTGGCCACGCGTGGCCGGATGACGCGGCGATCACCGCCACGAACCAGACCGCCTGATTACCCACCACGTTGATGAGCAGGCGCGACCAACGCGTTGCGCCTGCCTCGGTCGCGCGCGTTGGCCGGGCGCGTCGATGCCTCAACGTTCGGACTCGTAGCAGTAGGTCTGCACTGTGATGTAAGTGCTCATAGGAAAAACCTTCACCGGCGGCTGGGTCTGGCCTGAGGCATACGCAGGGCGATCGGCATCGGATGCGATCGTCGCGGCGGACGCGCGCGATGCCGACGAACGGCCATCGCGTACAGCCACGTGGAGCGTGCGTGAAGCGTTCTGAAAGTGCGCTTACGTACGGCGAACGATTGAATCCACCTCCACCCCATTCGCGTAAAGCACGTGCCTACAGAAGGTAGGCGCAACCCGTTCTGGTGGGAGAAGCACATGCAGATCAACCTTCTTGGCGCTGCCCTGCTGATGGCCGCGGGGCCGGCCTTCGCATCAGGTCCCGCGCAGGGAAAATTCTCGATGTCCGTGTTCGGTGGCGCCGACAGGCCGATCAGCGGCGATGTCCACACCGGCGCGGTGGCGCCGGTACCGGATCTCGGTCCGTTGAATCCCGACCTGGCCGGTGTCAGCGCGGAGTTGCGGATCCGCTCGCGCAGCCACGAGCAGATCTACGGCACGGCCAAGTCGTTCGGCCTGGAGCTGGGCTATGGACTGAGTGACCGGAGCGAAGTCTTCCTTCAGGCGAAGGAGACCAGCGCCGATGACGGTCGCGTGCGCGTCGGTGCCGCCTACGTGCCGGCGCTCGATACTGAGCTCGACGTGTTCGGCCGGTTCTCCGGCTACGACGCGTACACGTGGGAGGTCGGTTACCGGCACTACTTTGGAAACGGCGGCCGGGTCAGGCCATACGTTGCGGCACGGCTGGGCGCCACCGAAACCGATGACATCCGGGCCACCTTCGAGATTCCCGATGCCGCGATCACCATCCCGAATGCGCCGTTCTACGAGAAGGACTGGGCGCTGAGCGGCGGGCTTGAGGCCGGTGTGCTCGTCCCCTTCACCGAGCGCTTCAGCATGCGGTTCGCCGCGGGGGTGAACTACATCGACGATCTGTCCGGCGACGACTCCGCGATCGCCGGGCTCGGCCTGGCGGCCATCAACGACACCGGTAAGCGCGTCTCCGTGCCGCTGTCCGTCACCGGCCGCTGGGACTTCTGAGCGCGTCCAGCGGCGGGCACGCACCTCGCCTGGTGCGCTGCATTGCGATCGCAGAAGGTGGAGCGCGCAACAAAAAGGCCCCGCGCTGCGGGGCCTCGGGGCGCCTCTAGGCGCGGTCGGGTTCGAACCGCGCGGCGAAGGCCAGCAGTTCTGTATTGATCGCGTCGGCGTCGGGCGCGTAGTGCGCTTCTCGATGGCAGTTCGGGCACAGCGCAACGCAGTTCCACACACGGTCGCCCTTTTCGGCACCGAGGATATGGTGCACGTCGAGGAAGCCCTTGAACGCACGCCGCGCGCCGCACGCACTACGTTCGCAGGCACCGCCGGACCGTTTGATCACTTCATCCCGCACGCGTCTGTCGCGCGGGACAGACGAACGCCACGTGCTCTTCCGCGGGGCTCCGTCGCTTCCGAGCGCGCTGTGGTCGACGCCCGGCAAGTCGTCCCAACTGTCATCGCCGGTCGCCGTCTCTGCCGTTGGCTCGTCAACGGCAAACGACGTCACGTCGATCACGCCGGGCCATCGCCACAGCACGTCCGGCACCGCGCTCGAATCGTCAGTCCGTTCGTCATGCAGCCAGAGCGTCGGGCTGTCGCCATTCGTGGCGTGGTTCTTCTTGGTCTTCCCCATCAACCCCTTGGCGATCAACGCATCGCTGACCTCCCGCTGGCGCTGCCAGATCCCCGGGAGCTGGTCACTGGGGATAAGGGCGGCAAACACCATGCTCTGTCCTTGCCTCTGCAGCGCCAGCGTGTGAGATACGCCCTCGCGCGCATCGCGCTCGGCAATGCTCTGCAGTGTCTTGTCCCAGTCGCCCTCCAACGTGCGGGCCCTGAGCTGGAACGCGGCGTAAAGCTCCTCGCGTGGATGCCCGCCATCTCTGCGCCAGCACAGCCGGACCCGTGCGCGAATGTTCTGGCCATCCGGCAGTCGCACGGCAACCACCTGGGACTGCCCTTGCCCCACGCCACGCCTGACTTCGTCGGTGACCTCAAGTCCGCGCTCTTTCAGGAACGGGACCACGGCTTCTCGCGTGATTCTCTCTGCGTGGTAGCTGGCCGGACTGCGGAACGGTCTCTTGGTGGTCTCCATGGCGTCTCTCCCCTCCTTCTTGGTAAGCCGATTATCGCCAAGACGGAAGCCGGAAACGAAAAGGCCCCGCGCTGCGGGGCCTTCCTTGACGCGATGCGGGGTGGGTCAGCCGTTGCCGCCGCTGCCCGTCCCTGCCGTGGCCGCGCTGCGGCGACTAAAGCGCGAGGCCAGTTCGCGGCGGGCTTCATCCACGCCCTTGTCCTTGCCGGCCACCTTGGTGACGCCGTAGACCTCCAGCGAGGCGGCCATCAGGTCGCTGCCGAGGGCGAGTTCGGTGTCGGCCATGCGTTGGGAGAGGTGTGCCAACCGAAGGGCGCGCGGGCGCAGCACATCAAGCGCCTGATGGTCGCGAAGAAACTCCTGAATATCGAAGTCACGGGGCATAAGGCCAGCGTGTTGCTGGGCTACATCGAGGGCGGCCGTGCAGAAGGCGTGCGACTTGCTACCCATCTTGAACAACTCGCGTCGTTCAGCAACGGTCAGTGCGATTAGCGCGTCCAGGTCAGCTTCAAGCGCGCTCAACGAGGCGTCGATCCGTTCGATACGGTCAGGATCAAGGGTGAGAGTGATGCGGTTCTGCGTCATTGTGAGAATCCTTCCTTGTGATACCGGCCGGGTCCGGCCGGCGCACGAAGAGTAACGCCAGAACGTCCAACAACGGCTCGCCCTGCTGAAAATGTATGAACTCTCACGTTCGCGATCTCTATTGACCGACAAACACTGGCGCGCCAGCGAAAAATACTCAGCGTCGAGAGAAAAGCACTGACGCACCAGTATTCTTGTGAGTAGAGCCAGGGAAAAATACTGAGTTGAGAGTATTTCTGTGAGTAGAACGAGTGACAAGTACTGGTTACTTAGCGAAAAACACTGAGCCGTCAGCCTTAGTGTTAGCCGAGCCAGTATGAAAGACTCAGCATCGAGTACTTTTGTGAGTAGAAAGGGTGAAAAAGACTGGCACGCCAGTATTTGTGTGAGTAAAAGCCGATCGCCGATGCCGGCACGAAGATAACCCGACTATCGCGCCGGACCGGATCGGCCTTCTCTACTCCATCACTTCCCTGAGTACAGCTCAACGAACTGCAATGGCGACAGGCCGTATAGCGACATGTGCGGCCGCGCCATGTTGTAGCGAACCCTCCAGTCATCAAGCATGCGCTGCACCTCGACCAGGCTTCGGAACCGGTACCAGTCCAGCACCTCTTTCCGCATGGTCCGATGAAAACGCTCAACGTAAGCGTTGTCCGACGGGGTATGGACGCGGGAATAGTGCCTTCGCACTTTGTTGCGTTTGGCCCACTCCTCGTAAACACCGCTCTTAAACTGCACACCATTGTCAGTCTGGATGACGCGGGGACACCGATGCTGGCAAACGAGATCTTCCAGAACCGCCACCATCGCTGCCGCCGTCTCTCGCTGAAGTGCTCGGCACGCAATGCACTCGCGACTGTATGTGTCGACGATTGACAGGACGTAGTAACGCTTGCCGCTCGGCAATGCATCGACCAGGAAATCCATTGCCCACGTCTGATCCCGGGCGCCTGCTGGCAGTAGACGCGTGACCACGCGTACCGGTACGTCTGCGGGCTTCTTCCGCCATTTGATCTGCAAGCGGGCCCGCTGATAGGTCAGCAACGCTTCGGCCCGGGAGATGCCATGGTAGTAACGAAGTGCGTCGAACATTCCGCGAAATCCCCTGCCTGGGTTCTCTTCCAGGAACGCCTTCATCGCGGCAACCAACCGCTCATCACTTTGGCCACGTTCGCAACGCTGTCCAACAGCCTCGTTGATGCCGCACACCATGTTGGCCTGACGTCTCGATAGACCGTGTCCCGCTTGGATGGCAGCCGCGTATAGACCGCGACGGGCGGGCCGAGGCTCCAAACGCTTGATGATGGCGGTGGCTGCCTTTAGCCCGTCCAACTTGCACTTCAGCTGCTGAGTGAGATTCCAGTTGGCATTCTCTAGGGTCCGAACTCGCGTCAACCATTCCGCGTTCAAACCCGAGTACGGCCGCCACCAATCCACTGACTGGGGCGAGATCCGAAAGGCGCGTGCCACGCCTGCCCTGCTCTCACCGCCTTCCAGCCTTTGCAGAAGACGTGCCACCTGCAGAAGGGTCAACTTACGGTGCGGCCCCAGGCGACCTGAAGCCTTGGACACAGTTTTTGACATGGCATGTCCACCCAAACCAAGGGCTCACGACCCTAGCGCCCGTCGCGTTCTGCAAGCGTGGAGAACGACGAGCCTATCCAAGGCCTTCGCCCTGCCTCCGCAGGCCACCCAGCACGTCATCCAATCCGTCGACGATGATCTCCAGCCCCGCGCCCCAGTGAAACCCCTCAATCGGGGACGAAGGGCTGTCGGCAGGCGGCGTGTAGCCCTTGGCCAGTTCTGCCAACAGCCAGAGGTGCTCAGTAAGACGGCAGAGTTGAGCATGCCCTTCTTCGCTCAACA
Organism: Burkholderiaceae bacterium; assembly: GCA_035539795.1. GTDB lineage: Bacteria > Pseudomonadota > Gammaproteobacteria > Burkholderiales > Burkholderiaceae > Imbroritus. The sequence goes on along the minus strand of DATLHT010000051.1, from coordinate 2,159 downwards.
CGTAGCCAGCCGCGGGAACAACGTAGGTAGACATAGGTGTACTCCAATCCTTGGGTACGGCCCGCTCGCTAGTGCGAAGCGGGGTGTCGGGAGGCTCGAACCGCAAGAAGACGGCGGGCATATTTCCCTTTCGGGTGTTGTATTAGCCCACTCCCGACGTAGCGCTACGTCGGCTCTGCCCACAGGGGCAAAAGAAAGCCACCCAGTTCCGGGGGTGGCACCGCTTCTTGAGGAGTTTCGAGGCTCCGATCAGATGTATCGCACTGTAAGGACCGCCCAGGCCAATCCCTTGCAGGCTCGGGTCGTAAGCTCAGATGCGAATCTAAGGGCGAAGGCTCACCATGGATTATCATGAAAGTGAGAGCCCTGACCCGGCTGGGACGGTGGCCGTATGAAACTACAGAAAACAGCACTCCATGAAGAAGAATGAAAGTCTCGGCAGCAAGCCCTCTAGAACCAACCAAGCTGCAAAAGCAGACACAACCCTTGCCGCGTTCATATGGAAGAATGCGGAGGATCTTTGGGGAGACTTTAGACACACTGACTTCGGCAAGATCATTCTGCCGTTCACGTTACTTCGTCGTCTGGAGTGCGTGCTTGAGCCCACACGCGACAAGGTCCGCGCGACTCAGGCCAAGTTCAAGGATAAGGGAATGGATACGGCATTGATCCTGCGTCAGACCGCAGGCCTGCCCTTCTACAACACTTCGCAGTATTCGCTCGCCACCTTAGGTGCGACCAAAACCAAATCAAACCTGGACGCCTACATCGCTGGCTTCTCGGACAACGCGAGAGTCATATTCAATCAGTTCAATTTCACCGACACGATCGCTCGACTGGCCCGTGCGGGGATCTTGTTCAAGATCTGCCAGAACTTCGCCAATACCGACCTGCATCCGGATGTCGTGCCCGACCGAGTGATGTCGAACATCTACGAGCACCTGATCCGCCGCTTCGGTGCCGAGGTTAACGAGGCGGCTGAAGACTTCATGACACCCCGCGACGTGGTCCATCTGGCCACCACGCTGCTACTCGATCCAGACGATGCCCTGTTCCGCAACAATCCGGGGCTTATCCGTACGCTCTACGATCCTACCTGTGGCACCGGCGGCTTCCTAACAGACGCAATGAACCATGTGGACGGTTTTGCAGCGAAGGGCAAGGCGCCACCGGTACTGATCCCGTTCGGCCAGGAACTGGAACCGGAAACGCATGCGGTGGCCTTGGCCAACATGCTGCTGCGCCGCCTGGAAACCGAGCCCGCGCGCGATCTGTCGGCAAACATCGCCGGACCTAAGTCGACGCTATCCCAGGATGCATTCGCAGGCCGGCGCTTCCACTACTGCCTGTCGAATCCCCCTTTCGGCAAGAAGTGGGAAAAAGACCAGGCCTTCGTCGAACGGGAAGCGCGGGAAAGTGGCTTCGAGGGCCGATTTGGGGCCGGAACCCCCCGCGTATCCGACGGCTCTATGCTCTTCATCCAGCATCTGATCTCGAAGCTTGAGCGCCCAGAGAACGGCGGCGGACGCGCGGCGATCATTCTGTCGGGGTCTCCCTTGTTCACGGGCAACGCGGGCCAGGGTGAGACCGAGATCCGACGCTGGCTGCTGGAGAACGACCTGATCGATGCAATCGTGGCCCTGCCCACGGACATCTTCTTCCGCACGGGCATCGGCACTTACATCTGGTTGTTGGACAACAAAAAAACTCCGGAGCGCAAAGGCAAGGTCCAGTTGATCGATGCCACCGGCATGCACAGCCCAATGCAAAAATCCGAGGGCAACAAGCGCCGCTACATCAGCGACGAACAAGCCCAGGACATAGGGCGCATTTACGCCGACTTTGCGCCCAGTGCGAACGTGCGGATCGTTGATTACCGCGACTTCGGCTACCGCCGAATCAAGGTGCAGCGCCCTCTGCGTCTCTTTATTCGCATTTCCGAGGAGACAATTGAAGCATTCAAGGCCAGCAAAGCATTCAGCAAGCTAGACGCCAAGGAGCAGAAGGCTTGGCTAGAGTTTCTCTTCAAGCAAGATGATTCAACGCAACCTTATGAATGGCTGGAAACTCTCGTTGAGGCCGCCAAGAACGCAAAGGTTGGCAAAGTGGGCAACCCCCTCTACGCCGCACTGGAAAATGCATTTGGCGTACGCGACGCT